>NZ_JAOQKD010000001.1:2489-265990 GCF_025567065.1 Megasphaera stantonii | reverse complement strand
GTGGTTGGCGGATTATGGACTAATGCAAATTATACAACTGAAGAAGGTAATGATTTAAAAATTATTGCTGATGGAAAAGATGGTCATGGAAATATAGGTATAGGTTATGATGGTACGGTAAATGTACTCGGTGATAAGTTAACCGTTGAATCAGTTTCTAATGCGATTCAAAGCGGCTATATAGAAAATGCTAAGGTACAAATTTTGGCAAATAATATTGAAATCAATGCCGGAGATAATGGTATTTTTACATCAACAGAAGGCGGATATAAAAGTACCGTTATAATAGGCTCGGAAGACAGAAAAATCCAAGGCTTAACCATCAACGCTGGCGGCCAGGGCATTGATAATAAAAAAGGTAATGTTTACATTTACGGTACTGATGACAGCCAGTTTTATATTCATTCCTTAAATACAAGCGGTAAGAACTCTAATCAGGCGGCCATTAATAATTCGGCGTATAAAGGCGAGATTAGTATGACCGGCGGTTCTATTAGACTGCAAACAGATAAAGTTGACAAAGGGTACGGTGATGGTATTACTAACAGCACAGGTACTACGACTTTAAATTTTAATAGTATTGAAATGGATGTAACAGGAAACGGCATCCGTGCTGAAGAAGGCACGGTCGATGTGAATGGCGCAATAAACAGTATTAAAGCCGGAGATTTAATTCAAGATGGAGAGAACAATCAGTATGGTACTAATTTAGCCATTAATGCTGGTTATAAATATGAACTTGAACTTGGAGGACATGTCATAACTACAATAAGAAAGAATGGTATTGTTAATTTGATAGCTAGTGACGGCGATAATACTCTTAACGGTGCGGTGTACGCCATTGGTGATGAAACGAATGTGCAGATAAGCGGTTTGGCAGATGAAAATGGAATTTATGGAAATAGCTGCTATAACTATGTTGGCTCTGCCGCTGTTATTGAAAATGCCGGCGGTTTGAAGAAAGATGACAGTGGTAAATTTACCAACACAGAGGTTGTTTCTGCCTTGTATGCAGAAGAGGGCGCGAACATTGTCGTATCTGGCGAACGGAACGAGTTTAGATCGTATGCTGCTGACCCTACTGATACAGGGACGCTGGAAAGAACCATCTGGGCTTATGACAAAGCCAATATTGAAATTAACGGCAGTACGCTTATCAGTACGGATCGCTATGAAGAGACGGCTGAGGCTCAGAAGGGCAATAGCGCAGACATCGCCATTGCCGCAGGGACAGCTGTAAACCTTACGAAAGACATGGTAAATGCTGAGATAGACGATGCAGAGCGGGCTAAGGTAACGTTGAATTATGGCGCTAACAGCGAGATTAAAGGCGATATTTTGGCAGCGTATGCCGGACAAGTAGATATTGCAGCGAAAAGTGATGTGACAAGAAGCAATTCGGCAAAGATTGATATTACTGGCAATCTCCTTGCTGGTAACAACGGTGTACTGAACGTCAACCTGGGCAATGGCGGTACGCTCATAGGCCGTGCTGACGACTACGGCGACGCCGGCATGGTTGAAAACAGCGGTCACGGTACGGCAAACGAAGAGGGAAATACGTTCTTCAATCCAGCGTTCAGCAGCAATATTTATAAAGGCGGCGAAGTGAACCTTATCATGGGTTCAGACTCGACATGGGAAGTTACCGGCCAGAGCTGGATTACGAGCGTGAATACGCTCGGCAGCGAAAACGTCGTGATCAATCTCACATCGGCTAAATCGGATTTGAATGAAAAAGCGCGGGCTCTGACGATCGGTGAAATGAAGGGCGACGCTGTTTTTTCAATGAGACTGGACGGCGATAGAAGTGCCAGCGATATGCTGTATATAAAAAATGCTAACAACGGTAAGTATTTCATCAACTTGGAAAATCCCGTGACTGTAGAAGATATGTATAACGGGTTCGACGGCTTACGCTTTGCGACGGTTGGCAAGGGTTCTCATGCCACGTTCAGCGCTGGCACGTACGACAACGGCGTGTATAACGTCGAATACGAAGTCGGCACGGACGACTATGATGGAAATAAGGAAAACAGCGCGTATAACAGCACGAATGCCGACGGCGAAATGGACGCAGCGAAACCGGGGAATGCTTTGGTAGATAATCTCTTTAAGGACGAACCGCAGGAAGTCGCTGCGAACGGCATCATGACTTTAGCCGTTGTTGCTTCGCCCGATTCGACAGATGCGTCCGATACGACGGAAAATATGGGTACGAATACGGATATGAACGGGAAGGTCTTGAACGATGAGACGAACTTTAAGCTCATCGGCGTCAAGTCGACGGAATTGTCTGACGCTGGTAAGACCGTCGTGGCCATGTCCAAGGTCAACTACGCTAACGCCATCTACATGGACCGCCTGAACAAGCGCATGGGCGAAGCGCGCTATATCGACGGCGACGAAGGCCTGTGGGTGCGCATCCGCCACGACCGCATCGGCAAGTCTGACGCCTTCCGCAGCAAGAATACCATGATGGAACTGGGCTATGACAAACGCGTCGACGACCGGGAAGACGGCGAACACCGCCGCGGCTTTGCCATCGACTACATGCGCGGCACGACGGATTACCATAACGTAGCCGGTGACGGCGACGTCCGCAGGGGCGGTCTCTGGCTCTACGATACGTGGCTCGGCAATAAGGGTCATTATTCCGATTATGTCCTCAAGATTGGCAGATTGTCCAATGATTTTGAAGTGTACGCGAGAAGCACCGGCGAAAAGATTACCGGCGACTACAGCAACTTCGTCTACTCGGCCAGCGCCGAATACGGCCGTAAGAAGGACATCGGCAAGGATTGGTATTTTGAACCCCAGGTTCAGCTCCAGTATGCCCACGTGACCGACGCCGACTACACGACGAGCCAGGGCACGAGCGTGGAACTGGACGCTATCGACAGCATCATCGGCCGCGTCGGCTTCCGCCTCGGCAAGGATATGGGCGAAAACAATACCTTCTATGTCAAGGCCGACGTGCTTCATGAATTCCTGGGCGATCAGGATATCAGCGCCTTCGACGATACGGGTCGCCTTGACACGACCTATGAAAACGAAGGTACCTGGTACGACGTGGGCCTTGGCTTCTCCCATCAGTTCAGCAAGGGGACGTACATGTTCCTCGACGTGGAAAAGACCTTTGGCAATGACAACGAAGACACGTACCAGTTCAACGTCGGCATGAACTGGAAGGTTTAAGGCAGGCTATGGAACGGAAAGCAGTCTGCCCCGTCTGCGGCAAGGAGTTTATGGCGGACCGGTCGACGCATCGATATTGCAGCGCCGTCTGCCGGCGCTATGCGTACCGGCATCGCCATGAGGACGAAACGCCGCCGTCTCAACGGGCCAGCAGCGGAAAGACGCTGCGATCCTTCCGCTGCATCCGCTGCGGCAAGCAGGTCGTCGTGACCCAGGGGGCAGACAAGCGGAGGAAATTCTGCTCACCCCACTGCGAGCGGCTGTACTGGAAGCATTCCAAAAACGTGGAGTCCCAGCCCGTACAGCACGCCTTCCGCTGCCGGAACTGCGGCGTCCTCGTGGAAATACGGGACGCTAAGGACAGGCGGACGGCTTTCTGCAGCGCCGATTGCCGCAAGCAATGGTTTTCCTTGCATAGAAACAGATAATATACGACGAGAGCCGGAACATCTATGCGATGCCCGGCTCTTGTTATTTATGATATGAAATATACTTGACGCTGAGTGCGTCATCCAGTACAATAAAAGTGAAAAAATAAGGTGCTGCGCCGACAAACGGTCAGCCCCTCTAATTAACGAACAAAGATAGCCGCCAAGTAGAAGTGGAGCTCTAGTGGGCGGCTATTTTTGTTTATGCGATATAAGATAGAACAATACTATCAGTAAGACTAAGGTAGTATTGATAGAATCCATACGCATCACCCCGCTTTCGGGGCACGATTACCGCCTGCCGTTTGGTGTACGCAGCACCTCTTGGGATAGCGTACAGGAAAGCGTGCAGTGTGTCAAGGGATGGATGAATCATATGTTTGTTGAATCAGCATACGCCTTGACGGCTCGGAAGGGGTATGCTATGATGAACATGAAAACAAGGTGCTGCACCGACAAACGGTTAGCCCCTATATGTTAAGCAACAAAGATAGTCGCAACAGTTGGGCGCTGGCGGCTATTTTTGTTTGTGCGAAATGAGATAGAACAATACTATCAGTAACACTAAGGTAGCATTGATAGAATCCATACGCATCACCCCGCTTCCGGGGCCTGATTACCGCCTGCCGTTTGGTGTACGCAGCACCTCTTGGGATAGTGTACACGATGGACTGCGGTGTGTCAATGGACAAATAGACCGTATGTTTGCTAATTTGATATACCATACGCACAAATAAAAGGAGCCTCTGTCAGAGAGACTCCTTTTTTGCTGTGTACAGATATTATTCGTTCGGCGTCAGGGCCTTGCCCGGTTTGACGAAGATCCAGGCGACGATGGCTACGATGCCGAAGAGAGACGTGGCGATGAAGGCGTCGTTCCAGCCGTAGTTGGTGACGAAGTAGGCCGTGACGATGGGGGCGAGGACGCCGCCGATGTTGCCCCAGAGGTTCATCCAGCCCGATACGGAGCCGGTGTATTTGCCGCCCAGGGAGATAACCGTGGCCCAGCTGGCGCTCATGGAGAAGCCTAATGCGCCGAGGGAGACGGTCATCCAGAAGATGTTCATTTCGGCACTCGGCGTATGGGCCGCGACGTATAGGCCGATAGAGGTGACGGCGACGCCGGCCATTGCCGTGAAGGTACGCATGGTATATTGCCGTTCGCTGTTTTTGCCGTTGGCCATTTTGTCGGAAATATAGCCGGCGACGAAGACCATGGCCATGAGGGCGATCCATGGGAAGGATGCCCAGATGCCCATCGCTTTCAGGGACAGGTTGTGTACTTCCGTCAGGTACAGGGGCAGCCAGGCCAGGAAGACGTACATGATGTAGTCGACGACCATGAATTGAATGCCGACGGCCCAGAACTGGGACGAGCGGAGGAACTTGCTCCACGGGGCGACGCTCTTCTTTTCGCTGGCAGCGGCGCGGCCTTCGGTGATGTGAGCGTATTCGGCTTCGTTGACGTAGGGGCTGTGAGCCGGGTTATCGTGGGCGTATTTGTGCCATACCCAGGCCAGGACGATGCCGACGAGGCCGAAGATGATGAATACGGCATGCCAGCCCATGGCGGCCATGAGGGCGACCGTAATGGCCGGGCCGACGACGGGGCCGAAGAAGGTGCCCATGAGGATGGACGAGCTGGCCTTGCCCTTTTCACGGGTATTGAACCAGCTGAAGGTCGCTGCTCCCAAGGCCGGGAAGACCGGGCCTTCGCCCATGCCGAAGAGCAGGCGGACGGCGGCGAAGCTGACCTTGCCTTTGGCAAAGGCTGTCAGAGCCGTGAAGATAGACCACCAGAGAATGGCCAGGGCGCCGGTGCGGCGCAGGCCCAGCTTTTCGGCGAGCATGCCGCCGGGAACCTGCATGAGTGCGTAGCCTGCGAAGAAACACGTCTGAATGAAGCCCATATCAATTTTTGTAAAACCGAATTCTTGCATGATGACAGGTGTCGCTACGGATAAATTGACGCGGTCCATGTAAGCTACAAAGCTGATTAAAAAGATAAGAAAGGCGATTTTCCAGCGGAAATTCGTCCTTGCCGGCGCAGCTGCCGCGGCGGTTTGTTGTCTTTCCATTGCATTTTCCATACGATACTCCCCCTTGATAGATCATTTCCTCAAACTGCCATGTATACGAAAAGCCCCTGCCGTCTCGACGATGGAGACGGCAGGGGCGAAGGCTCGCGGTACCACCCTGCTTTATCACTTAGGGCCCGAAGGCTGTCCTTAACGCTGACATACGGCTGCGCCTCCCGTGCAGGACGCTCGGCGCGGCAGCTCGCAGGCGATGTCGAAGCAGGTCTGTTTCTGGTCCGGCTCTCACCGCTGCCGGATTCTCTGTAGGAAAGGGAAACCTGTTCTTTACCTGGTCATGGCCTGTATAGGCTCCGCATATATGCGGGGCGTTTTGAGGTGTTGAACTTATTATCCATGGATACAGGCCGTTTGTCAAGAGGATTTTTTAGGGAATTACCAGGTTAAACGTTATAATATTTGAGTTAAACGTTAAAATTTTTAAGCTTTATTCGTAGCGCAGGGCTTCGATGGGGTCGAGGCGAGCTGCTTTGCGGGCCGGGTAAATGCCGAAGAACAGGCCGATGCCGACGGAAAAGCCAAAGGAAATGACGATAGGAGCGGCTGTGATGACCGTCGTAAACAGGCCGAGCTCGGCGATGCCCATAGCCAGGCCGACGCCGCAGGCAACGCCTAAGAGGCCGCCGATGACGCCGATGACGACTGACTCGATGAGAAACTGCATCATGATGTTGCGGAAGGTCGCTCCGAGGGCCTTGCGGATGCCGATTTCCCGCGTCCGTTCCGTGACGGATACCATCATGATATTCATGATACCGATGCCGCCGACGATGAGGGAAATGGCGGCGATGCTGCCGAGGAACAAGGTAAGCATCGTCGTCGTGTCGTTCATCGTTTCCATGAGGCTGGTCAGGTTGCGGACGGTGAAGTCGTCTTCCTTATCGCCGACGATGTGATGGCGCTGGCGGAGGAGAGATTCGACCTGGCCCTGTACGTATTCGATGCGGTCGGCGCTCGACACTTGGATGTTGATAGAGCGGATGTACGTAATGCCCATGAGGCGTTCCTGAGCCGTCGTCAGGGGGATGATGACGATGTCGTCCTGGTCGCTGCCCATAGACGACTGGCCCTTGCTTTCGAGGACGCCGACGACCTTATAGGGCTGGCCGTTGATGCGGATGTTCTTGCCGACGGGGTTCTGGGCGTCGAAGAGGTTGGCAGCGACGGTTGTGCCGATGACGGCGATGCGGTTGCGCGAGTTGACGTCAGCCTGAGTGATGAACGAGCCCGTCGATACGGACAGGTCGCGAATCTGCAGGTATTCCGGCGTGACGCCGTAGACCGACGAGTTCCAGTTCTGGTTGCCGTTGACGATTTGATACGAGCTGTTGACTGTCGGCGATACGTAGTCGATGTTCTTTATCTTTTTCTTAATGGCTTCGGCGTCTTCCAGCTTCAGACGCTGGCTGGAGCCGGCTGCCGAACGGACGCCGCCCTGGTTCGTCGAGCCCGGCGTGACGATGAGCATGTTGCTGCCCAGGCTGGCGATGGAGTCGGTGACGTTCTGGCGGACGCCCATGCCGATGGAAATCATGGCGATGACGGCGCCGACGCCGATGATGATGCCCAGCATGGTGAGGATAGAGCGGAGCTTGTTGGACAGAAGGGCCGTAATGGCGATCTGCACGCTTTCTTTAAACAACATCCATGACGACCCCCTTTCCTTCGTCCCGCGTAATCAGGCCGTCGCACATGAGGAGCTGGCGGCTGGCGCAGGCGGCGATTTCCGGCTCGTGGGTGACGAGGATGACCGTCTTATGGTCTTCGTGGAGGGATTCGAAAATCGCCATGATTTCCTTTGTCGACTTCGTGTCGAGGTTCCCTGTCGGTTCGTCGGCCATGATGATGCTCGGCTCGTTGACCAGTGCCCTGGCAATGGCTACGCGCTGGCGCTGGCCGCCGGACAGCTCGTTGGGCTTGTGGTGGGCCCACGTAGCCAGTCCTACGGCTTCGAGCTTTTTCATAGCCCGCTGGGTCCGTTCCTTATGGCCGACGCCGGCGTAGACTAAGGGCAGGGCGACGTTTTCCAGCGCTGTAATGCGCGACAGGAGGTTAAAGTTCTGGAAGACGAAGCCGATGCGCTGGTTCCGCGTGACGGCCAGCTCGTCGTCGCTCAGGTGGGCAACTTCCTTGCCGCTGAGCTTGTACGACCCTTCCGTGGGCCTGTCGAGGCAGCCGAGGATATTCATGAGCGTCGATTTCCCTGAGCCGGACGGGCCCATAAGGGCGGCGAATTCGCCTTCCTTGATGGTTAGGGTAATGCCGGCCAGAGCAGCGAAATCCTCTCCGCCGATATGATATATTTTTTTAATATCTTTTAATTCGATTACGTTTTCCATAGGTTTCTCCCTTGCGAGGATGCTACATGCGAGGCGGCGGTCCTTGACGCTGGTTTTTATTCTGGGAGCTCGTCGCCTTGGCGGCCGTGTAGGTAATGGAAATCTTGTCGCCTACGTCGAGGCCCGACAGGATTTCTACGAATTCATCGCTGTAAATGCCTGTCGTAACCGGTACCTGTTCGGTATGGCCGGCGCTGTTGACGCGCAGGACGTAGGAGCCCTTGTCGTTGGTCTTGAGGGCTGCAATGGGGACGACCATGGCGTTTTCCTTTTCCGACGTATTGATGTCTACGCGGGCCGTCATGCCGATGCGCAGCTCGTCGTTCGGGTCGTCTACGTCAAGGGTGACGTAGTAATAAATGACGCTGCCCGACGAAGACGAGGACGATGTGGTGCTGGATGTGCCCGTCGTGTTCCACGTATTGCTCGTGTCGGTCTGGGAAATCTTCGATACGCGGGCTGTAAAGGTCTTATCCATATAGGTATCGACGGTGAAGGTTGCCGTCTGGCCTACCTGGATCTGGCCGATATCCGTTTCGTCGATTTTGGCTAAAATCTGCTTCTGCGACGTGTCGGCAATGTACATGATGACCGTCGGGTTGTTGTTGCCCTGTACGGCCATGGTGCCGACGCTCTTCGGTTCGCCGACGACGATGCCGTCCATCGGGGCGGTGATGACCGTTTCAGCTACGTCTGATTCGGCTTCATTGAGCTGGCTGACAGCCGTATCGTAGTTGAATTCGGCGTTGTCCAAGGCCTGCTTCGTATCGGCTCCGACTGCGTACAGCTCCTTGGCACGGTTATATTCTCGCAGCGTATTGGTAACGCGGAACTGGGCCTGGTCGCGCTGGGCCTGATAGTCCTTTCCGTCGAGGATAGCGACAGTTTGGCCGGCTGTGACATGGTCATTTTCTTTGACCAGTATCTGACTGATACGGGCCGTGATCTTCGGCGATACTTCAACGGAATTAACTGGCTTGATCGTACCTGTCGCCGAGACTGTAGACTTCAAGTTCATGCGGACGACTTTTGCCGTTTCTACTGCCGCGGCCTGAGCTTCGGCCTGCTTGGTCTGATAGTATTGGTAGCCGCCGAACGCGCAGGCTGCGATGACGACGGCGGCGACAGCCATTTTTACCTTCTTGTTGATATTCATAGTAAATCTCCCCTGCGAATTCATTTTCTTGCTTATACAAAGTATATCATGACAGTAAAGAAAATAAGAGGCAAAATGACGATTTTAGTCGAAACTGTAACAATTCGCCTAAAATTGTAGGGAAATTGCTATAAAAAAAGGGGAATTTGCCAGGAGACGGCGGCTGCAAAGGAGGCGCTGCTTTTAGATTTGCATTGACAATGTATATCAATATAAACCTGTTATTCTAAGACGTAAAAAACGAAGCAATGCGCCTGTTGGATAAGAAACACACCGCCCTGAGATAGGACGGCGTCGGTTGCTGGAAATCATGGTTCCGGCAAGGGCGAGTAGTGGATGTGGACGATTTTCCAGCCTTCGTCCTCACGGACTAAGACCTGCGATTCCCGTCCCTGCGTATGGACGACGGAGCCGTCTTTGCGGGCTGTAGCATAGAAATCCCATTCGAATTCCAGGACGGCCGTGTCGCCGTACTGGGCGCAGCGCAGGTTCTTAGGGACTAACTCGCGTTTAGAAAAACGGGCGTCCATCGTGTCCAGGTAAAAATGCTGCGCGACCTCGGAAAAGGAATGGTCGCAGCCTGACGGGTGAATAAAGAATATGGCGCCGTCCTGCTTCCAAAGGGATTTGGCCAAGTCGATATCGCAGGTATCCACAGAACGGGCATAGGTTTGGACGAATGTTTCCATAGCTTGTGTAAACGTAGTATTTTCCATGACGATTCCTCCTTATAAACAGCATTGTCGTTATGAGAACATGATACTAGACGTGGCGGCGTTGGCAATGAATCGGAGATAGTAGTCTGAATGGACAAATGGCTCGTGATTATAGATAAAAGATGCTGACACATATTCCGAAAAAGAATTAATAATTAGCAAAAATAATTCCGGAAAAGCATTGACTAAGAGCCCGATTTGATTTATAGTATGGTCAGCAGGCGAGATGAAATGGTGATGCCTGCAGGGAGGGATGCTATGATGAAGCGATTTTCTTTTGACCAGATGATCAATGTCATGGTACCGCTGCCGTTCAGCGGAGAAGCAAACGGCGAAGGCATTTACTGCCGCGGAGAAGATTTAGCCGCCTCTATTGGAGCGCAGCCTGTGCGCGACGGAGAACCGGTTCGCCAGATGGAAAGCCGTCAATTTGATTTGACCGGCGTCTTTTGCCAGTACTGCTTTAACTAATTATGTTGCTTGTCCATACCATTTTTATCACATAAATCTTTCTATACTCTCTTTCGCGCCCTCGCCTCGTGCGGGGGCGTCTCCTTTTACGGAACCCCCGGCGGCTGCCGGCCTTATGCCTGCTGTCTGCCGGGGTTCTTTCTTAGTCGTCTATGTCGATGCGTTCGCTTTTGAAGATAACCGGCCGCGTGTTGTCGCTGCATCAGGTAATTCTTATCTTCTCGTTATTAACCTGCCGCGTATGATAGAGCCGCCCTGCAAGGCTGCGCAGGCGCAGCGGCTGACGCAGTCCCACGCTTCGGAACAGAAGTTGCCGTCCATCATGTGTCAGAAATCGTCGCGCTCGCCGTTTCGTTCTAACACAAAGGTGTCGCCACCCTTAAAGCAGGGGCAGGGCGCGGAGTTTCGGTACAGGCTATGGCGGCAAGGAACACGAAGGGGCAGTATCTCCGTATTGACAAACGGGCCGGAGTATACTATACTTGCATTTAGTTGAAATTTCAATCAAAAAAAACAAAAAGGAGGCTCGCCGATGGAATCGCTGGAATGCGACTTGCTGCGCCATATTGGGACGCTGAGCCGGTGCATCCATTCGATTATGGATGAGAAATTCAAAGCCTACGGATTTCAGCGGGGACAATTTATTTTCTTTACCCGCATCTGCGAAACGCCGGGCCTGACGCTGACCGACCTGACGCTGCAGTGCGCCGTCGACAAGGCGACGACGACCAAGGCCGTTGATAAGCTGGCCGCCGCCGGCTATGTGGAAAAACGGCGCGACAGCCGGGATGGCCGGGCATGGAACGTATACCCTGCGGAAAAGGGACTGGCTATATACGATGCGTTTATTGCCGAAGAAAACCGGCAGGCTGCGGCCTGTCTGGCCGGACTGAGCGATGAAGACAAGACGGCGGCTCTGCGGCTGGCCGCCGTCATGAGCCGGAACGCCGCCGACGAGTGGAGCCGGATGAAACGATAAGAAGGAAGACGGATGGAATGATTACATTTCGCATGGCAACGACAGAAGATATACAGGGGAGCATGGCCTTAATAGATCAGGCTAAGGCCTTTTTGAAGAACAAGGGCGTCGACCAGTGGCAGGACGGCTATCCGGAAGAACAGGATATTGCCGGCGATATTGCTGCGGAAAAGGGCTATGTCCTGACCGACGGCGACGATATGATCGCCTATTGCTGCATTGATTTCGGCGGCGAACCAGCTTATGAGGGCTTAAAAGGTCAATGGCTGGCCGACGGGCCGTACGTCGTCATTCACCGTATGGCCGTCAGCGACGCCTATAAAGGGAAAGGATTGGCAAAGCGTTTTTTTGCTGAAGCCGAAGCGATGGCAGCGGCCAAGGGCGTATATTCCGTCCGCGTGGATACAGATGAAGACAACGCGATTATGCGGGGCATTATTGCTGCGATGGGATTTACATACTGTGGGACGATTTGGTTTGCGAACAGCACGAAGATTGCTTTTCAAAAGGTGTTGCCGACGACAATATAGGAAATATGCAAACGGGCTGCCTAGGGGCAGCTCGTTTATACTATTACAGGGATTTTCCTAATTCTCTTGCTTCTTGGAGTTGTGCCGGCTTGTCGATGATGTCACCGGCAGCCATATTGCCGCCAGCGTAGACGATGCCGAGATTATTCCAGCCTAAATGATGGAGCAGGCCTTCATAAGCTGCTTTGACGGGAGCAAAATTATCTTCTGTATCGCCTTCGGCTGCCATAAGGAGAATGCAATCCTTTATAGGATTGGCATAGTTCGGATTTAATTCGGCGACGGCAAACAGGCGGTCAAAAGCACATTTTAGCTGGCCGCTGAATCCCCAGTAATACATGGGTGAAGCGAGGACAAGGATGTCGGCTGCGATATATGCAGGATAAATCTTGGACATGTCATCTTGCTGTACACAGGGATTGGCTGTGTCTGTACCGCCTCGGCAGCAGCCTAGACAGCCGTGGATATTCATGGTTTGCAAATCAAAACAGACGACGTCACAGCCAGCTTCTTTGGCGCCGTCTGTAAAGTGCTTAATGAGTTCTTTCGTATTGCCGTTTGCGCGAGGGCTTCCATTTAATATACAGATTTTTTTTTGCATTATAAAACGCCTCCTTTATTTGTATGGTATAATTATAGCAATATATATAGATAGAATGAAGTACGCACAAATATGTTAGATACTAACTAAAAGGAGAGCGTATATGATTGTAAATTATATAGAAAAAGCTAATTTTGAAGATACGGGGTTCAGCTATACGTTGTCGTTGATCAGCGGCAAATATAAAATGGTAATCTTATATTGCCTCATGGAATTCCATGTTGTCCGATACAATGAATTAAAACGATATATCAAGACAATTTCTCATAAAACACTGAGCAATGCATTGAAGGAACTCGAAAAGGACGGCCTTATCATTCGTACAGAATACCCCCAGATACCGCCGAAAGTTGAATATCGCCTGTCGAATACAGGCCTGTCGCTAATGAATATTTTAGATCAGCTTTGCATTTGGGGAGACGCTCATAAACCCAAGACGGAAAAGGCAGACGTGTAACGGGTCGGTCAGATGCGCTGCGCGGCGTATGGCAGCTTTGGTCTTAGCGATGCAGTGTTTTGTAGTATTCGCCCCATTCAGCCATCGCTTTTAAAATAGGGCTCAGGCTTCGACCTAAATCGGTCAGGCTGTATTCGACGCGAGGCGGTACCTCTGCATATACTTTTCGGCTGACCAGACCTTTTGCTTCCATGTCGCGGAGCTGAGCTGTCAAGACTTTTTGTGACACGGAGCCAATGGATTTTTTTAGTTCGCCGAAACGCTTGGTTCCGGGCAAGAGGTCACGAAGAATGAGAACTTTCCATTTGTCGCCGATCAGCATAAGCGTCGTTTCGACAGGGCAGGCTGGCAGTTGTTTTATCGGTTCCATAAAAAGGCCTCCTATTCCATAGTTTCTATTAGGTAACTACAGCACAAAAAAGTGCTTACTTTACAATATATCTCTATGGAATTATTATAATCTTGCAAGCGGAAAGTTGCAATTTTTAAGATGTGCATAGGCAGGAGGTCTTTTACGATGAAGAAAGTCATTGCGTTTTTACAGGAAAACCCCGTACAGTATTTAGCGACTATTGGCCGCGACGGTAAGGCGAAATGCCGTCCCTTCATGTTTGCCGGCGAGATGGACGGAAAGCTGTGGTTCTGCACGAACAGCACAAAGGACGTGTACAAGGATATGCAGGTCAACCCCTATGTAGAGCTGTCCGTTTCCAGCCCGTCGTACGCCTGGATTCGCCTGAGCGGCAAGGCTGTCTTTGAAAACAACATGGCGGCGAAAGACATGTGCATGGCAAATCCCATCGTCAAGGGCCAGTACGGCGACGCGTCCAATCCGATTTTCGAAGTCTTTTATTTAGCCGAAGCCCGTGCAGTCATCGCCGATTTTTCCGGCAACCCGCCTCAGGAATACGCCCTGTAAGGGTTGGCAGTATTGCAGCACATGCGTTTTATAAAATATAATACTTTGTTATAAAAAAAGGCTCGCAGCAGGAATGTCCCTCCTGCCTTCGAGCCGGTTTTGTTTGGGAAAAATAAATGGACGCAGTTATGTAATCGTACCCCTCGAATAGAGTATAATAGAACTATCTTGATACTCAGGAGGGATAGATGATGAAGACGATAGGATTTATAGGCGTAGGGATTATGGGCAAGCCCATGGCCCGGAACTTGATGAAGCGGGGATTTTCTCTGAGGGTGTTTGCCCGGACGGAAGCGAAGGCGGCGGATCTCGTCGCCGAAGGGGCCGTATTCTGCCCGACTATCGGCCAGTGCGTGCAGGGCTGCGATGTCGTCATTACGATGGTCGGTTTTCCGAAGGACGTAGAAGAGGTCTATTTCAACGCAGGCAATATTTTGGACAGCGCCGCGCCGGGGACGTATCTCATCGACATGACGACGACGAGCCCGACCCTGGCCGAAAGGATATACGCTGAAGGGAAGAAACGAGGCTTTCCTGTCCTCGACGCGCCTGTTACCGGCGGAGACACGGGTGCCATTAACGGTACCTTGTCTATCTTGGTTGGCGGAGACGAAGATGATTTCAAGGCCTGCCGGCCCTTGTTTGAAGCCATGGGTACGAATATTAATTATCAGGGGAAGGCCGGCAGCGGCCAGCACGCCAAGATGGCCAATCAAATCATGATTGCCGGCGCCTTGTCGGGTGTGTGTGAAGCTCTGGCCTACGCGAAGGCCAAGGGCCTCGACTTGGACGTGTTCCTGCGCTCCGTCGCGACGGGAGCTGCCGGCAGCGCCCAGCTCAACGCCTTCGGCGGAAAAATCGTCTGCGGCGACTATCGTCCGGGATTTTACATCAAGCATTTCATCAAGGATATGACTCTGGCAAAGAGCGAAGCCGAAGGGGAGGGACTTCATCTGGATATGCTGAGTCAGGTCCTGGCGAATTATGAAGCCTTGGCGGCGGAAGACGGGGCGAACGGCGAGCTGGGAACGCAGGGCTTAATCAAGTATTATCAGAAATAAAGGGGGACTGGCTGTGGCTTATACGATACGAAAGGGAACTGCGGCCGACGTGCCGGCTGTTGCGGCGGTGTACGACGCACTGCTGCAGTATGAGGAAGCGCATGGCACGACGACGGGCTGGCAGGCAGGCGTGTATCCGACGGCTGTCGTCGCGGAAGGAGCGGCTGCTCAGGGGACGCTGTTTGTATTGGAAGACGGCGGAGCCGTCGGCGCGGCGATGATACTCAACCATGTACAGGCGCCGGAATACGCCGCTGCTGGCTGGCAGTACGGCGCGCTGCCGGAACAGGTATTGGTTCTCCATACGCTGTGCATCTCGCCGAGAGTGGCTCGCCGTGGGTATGGACGGGCCATGGTGCAATATGCCGAAGATTGGGCTGTCCGCACGGGCTGTGCCGTCGTGCGCCTTGATACGTGGATGCATAATAGGCCGGCCCGCAGCTTGTACGAGGCTTTGGGATACCGTCTGGCCGGGGCGTCGCCGGCCAAGCTGAACGGCCTGATTCCGCTGGAGCTGGTCTTTTATGAAAAGGCGGTCGGCAGGCTATGATGGAGATAGGCAGTACGGCCCTGTCCTTGCTGCTGTGCGGCATCGGCGGCGTATTCGTCGGCTTCATCGACTCCATTGCCGGCGGCGGAGGCCTCGTATCCCTGCCCATGCTGCTGGCTATGGGGCTGCCGCCCAACCTGGCTATCGGCACGAATAAACTAGCCGCGGCCTGCGGCAATGTGGTCAGCTCGATTCAATTTATCCGGGCCGGCAAGACGAAGCTGTCCTTGGCTTGGCGCATGATTCCCCTGGCCCTGGCCGGTTCGGCTGCCGGCAGCGCCTTCATGATCTATCTTCCCGAAGACGTGCTGCGGCCCCTGCTTCTCGCCGTGCTGGCGGCGACGGCGGCCGTCGTGTTTTTCAAACGCGATATCGGGAGGAACAGCGCGTCGGAATCGGCGAAGGTATTTTCCGCCAAGATACTGGCGGCGTCCTTTGCTATCGGTGCCTACGACGGCTTTGCCGGTCCCGGCGCGGGGACCTTTATGGTCATCGTCTTTGCCATGGTAGGCTTTGATTTCGTCGTCGCCGCCGGCAACGCCAAGATATTGGCCGTCGGGACGAACTGCACGTCCTTGCTGCTGTTCATCATGTGGGACCAAATCCTGTACGAATACGCCGTCGTTCTGGCGGCCGGACTGATGATCGGCGCTTATTTCGGCTCCCGCACGGCCATACGGCGCGGTGCGCCATTTATTCGCTTCGTCATGATGGCCGTAACCATCGCCTTGATCGGCAAGCTGCTGCTGGAATACGGCCAGGCCTGTCTTCCGTAGCTTAGTTCCGTATGATATGATGAATTTTCATTGCATATCCGAAAAATTTAACCTTACAAGGAAAGAAGCTTGTAGTATGTTAAGTTTATAAAGAAATATGCGGCGCTGTGGAAATCAAAACGGCGTCGGACGGTGAAGGAGAGTGGTTCATATGGTACGATTGGCAAAGCGGATGGAAACGATGGAAGGCTCGGCGAGGATTGTGCGCCATTTATTCAGCGCCATGACCGATCCGGAGATAATTTCCTTCGGCGGCGGCGCGCCGGCCATGGAGGCCCTGCCCGTCGATATCGTGCGGGAGATTGCAAACGACGTGCTGACGAGGGACAAGCGCGGCCTGGAAGCGCTGCAATACAACAATCCTATCGGCTTGAAGGATTTGCGCGACGTCGTGGCCCGTATCCTCCTGGAACCGAAGGGCGTCCATGCCGAAGCGGACGACATCATGATCGTCAACGGCGGCTTGGAAACGATGAACCTCCTCTGTCAGGTCGTCATCGATCCGGGCGACGTCATCCTCGTCGAATCGCCGTCCTTTGTCCACTGCATCGAGATTTTTGAAATGTTTCAGGCCCACTGCGTCGCCGTGGAAACGGACGAAGACGGCATCGTGCCCGACGACGCAGAGCGGAAGATGAAGGAATACCATCCCAAGATGGTCTACGTCATTCCGACCTTCCACAACCCGACGGGCAAGACGCTGACGAGGGAGCGGCGGCAGCGGCTGGCCGAGCTGAGCAGCCAGTACGACGTGCTCATCCTGGAAGACGACCCGTACCGGGACCTGCGCTACAGCGGCGAAGAGCTGCCGCCGATCAAGGTATTCGATAAGACGGGCCATACGGTCCTGGCCAACAGCTTTTCCAAGATTTTCTCGCCAGGGTCGCGCCTGGGCTACGTCGTGGCGGCTCCGCCGATTATGGAGAGGCTCCTCGACGCCAAGACGGCGACGAACTCCCATACGTCGGCCCTGGCCCAGGTACTGTGCGCCGAGTTCTTCAAGCGGGGCTACTTCGACGAGCACTTGAAGAAAATCCGGGCGATTTACCGGGAGCGGCGCGACGTCATGATCGACAGCATCGACACTTACCTGCCGAAAGGGACGAAGCGCGTCTTCCCCGACGGCGGCCTGTTTACCTGGGTCGAGCTGCCCGGCGACATCAATACGACGGAACTGCTCCAGGAAGCGGCGGCCTATAAGGTGGCCTTCATCGCCGGCGAAGGATTTTTCGTCGAAGGAGGCGGCAAGGGGCGCAACTGCATGCGCATCAGCTTCGGCAACGTGCCGCCGGAAAAAATCCGCATCGGCATGGAGCGATTGGGACGGCTCATCGCGTCTAAAATGAAATAGGACATGATAATACCCCCTGTCTCGGCGGCGTGCCGAAGCAGGGGGTATGTGCGTTACGTGCGGTGTATGTGAAGGACGACGATTTCCGGCCGGGGACCGGTGCGGAAGGGCGTGCCCCAGAAGCCGTAGCCGCTGGTGACGACGGCCAGGAGCCGGCCGAAGCGGCGCACGCCGTAGCACAAAGTGTACATGCGGCGGGTGACGACGTTTTCCGGGAAGAACTGGCCGCCGTGGGTATGGCCGGCCAGGTACAGGTCGTACCCTTGCCGGGCTGCCGGCGCCATGCGCAGCGGCTCGTGGTCGACGGCGATGTTGAAGGCCGAGGCATCGACGGCGGGCATGGCATGGTTCGGGTAGTGGATATAGTCGCTCATGCCCGTCAGGACGATGTTCCGGCCTATAGGGTACTGCTCGTCGGCGAGAAAGCGGACGGCCGGCAGCAGGCGGGCCAGCTCGCCGACGTCGCTGTCGAAGTAGTCGTGATTGCCGTAGACGGCGTAGACGCCTAAGGGCGCGCGCAGGCCGTTTATGTACGTATAGCTTCCGTCGCGGCGGACGAAGTCCAAATGGGCGTCGATGAGGTCGCCGCCGAATAGAATGGCGTCGGCATGAACCGACTGGATGCGGCGCACCATGTTCTTGACGAACCAATGGCTCAGCAAGGGGCTGAAATGGGTGTCTGACAAGAAAGCGATCGTCGTGTCGGCTTCCACTTTGTCGGTTTCGACGGAAATATGGCGGTATACCGGCACGAGAGCCCGGTACGAGCCGACGACGAGTATCATGAGGATGCAGGCCCGTATGTACGCCGACAAGCGGGGGCCGACGGCCTGCCAGTCAAAGCCAGCGGCGGCGCAGAGCAGCCAGGCCAGGCCATACACGACGGCGCCCATAAAGGAATAGATCGTAAAGATAAGCCAGTAGCCGCCGGCCCAGGCGAAGACCTTGGCCAGCCAGAGCGGCACGGCGTGAATGGCGTTGTGGGCTAAGGAAAAGAAGAAGGGCGCAATACAGAATAGGAGAAATGCCGGCAGCGTGTCCAGCCAGGGCACAGACGCGCAGTACATGTGCCAGGCGGAGACGCTGCCGACGAGTGATAGAACGCCGATTTTCCAGAAAAAGGCGGTGCGGTTGAACATAAGACGATCCTCCTGTATGATAGTCTCGCCTTTATGATACCCTTTTCCGCCGTCCCTTTCAACGTAGTGTACGCTCCAAGGGCTTATACCCAGCCCATGAGCTGGAGGAAGTTCCAAAACAGCTTGGCCCCGTAGAAGGCGATGACGGCGCCGCAGACGACGTTGACGATCCGCAGGGCTTTGGCGTTGAATTTATGGCTGTACAGGGAAATGAAGAAGGTCAGGCCGAAGAACCAGAGAAAGGACGCCGATACGACGCCGGCCATAAAGGGCGTGGCCTGGCTCATGGACAAGGTGACGTGGAAGGCGCCGAGCATCATCGTGCCGTCTAAGATGGCCTGCGGGTTACACCAGGTGACGACGCAGGCCTTGGAAATCGTCTTGCCCAGGGGCATGGTGCGGCCGGACTGCGATACGTCGTCCTGGCGGGAGCGGATGAGATTGACGCCGATGGACATGACGATGAGGCTGCCGATGCAGAGGATGAGGGCCTGGAGCCATTCGTAGCGGTCCATGAGGGCGCCGACGCCGTAAAAGCAAGAAATCGACAGGGTCGCGTCGAAGAATAAGACGATGAGAGCTGTAAGCAGGGCCCGGCGGCGCGACGACGTCAGGGCGGCGTTGATGACGAACAGATTTTGCATGCCAATGGGGGCTACATAGGCCAATCCCATGGTCAGCCCTTGTAAAAAGAACTGCATACATATTCCTCCTTAAACCGGCCGAATCAGCGGCGGCATATAGTATTTCGCAGCGGTTATAGTGTATAATAACAGCATCGTTATCGTATCTGCTATTAGTATATCAAACCGGCTTCGCCTTTCAATGAGCCAAACCGGCAAAATTGAAGTGAGCCAAAAAAGGAGGACATCATGTATCGTATCCAGCCAGTACAGATCGACTGGAAACCAGACAAATCCGGCCCCGACGCCGTCTATGCCCAAATCGTCCGCTTCGTCTGCCAGAAGGTTGAGACGGGAGAATGGCCTGTCGGCACGCGCCTGCCGTCCCACCGGGAGCTGGCCCGCCTATTCGGCGTCAACCGCGGCACCATCGGGAAAGCCCTGGACATGTTGAATTCATACGGCCTGATCAAGGGCAACAGGGGCAACGGCACGGCCATTGCCAGCAATACCTGGTCGGTGCTGCTGCCCCATCAAGCCGACTGGGGCAGCTACGTGTCGGCAGGCTATTTCCAGGCCAATAAGACCGTCGTGCAGGAGATTAACCGGTTGGAATTTTCTCCGCAGATGGTGCGCCTCGGCACGGGCGAACTCGACCCGCGCCTCTTTCCGGCCGACATGATGAAGGAGGCATTGTCGCGCGTCGCATCATCGATAGAGTCCCTGGGCTATCCGGAGCCGCTGGGATTGGAGCGCCTGCGCAAGGCCGTGTCTCGCCATCTGGAGAAAATCGGCATCATCGCCCCGCCGTCGTCTATCCTCATCACGTCGGGAGCCTTGCAGGCCCTGCAGCTCATCTCGGCCAGCCTCCTCGAAGGCGGTTCCGTCGTGTATACGGAACGGCCGACGTACTTGAACTCCCTCCGCGTCTTTCAGTCGGCCGGGCTGCGCCTGACCGGCGTGGCCATGGACGCCCAGGGCATCAGCATGGCGTCGCTGCAGAACATCGTGCCCCTGTCGTCGGCGAAAACCGACGCCGTGCTGTACACCATTCCGACGAATCACAATCCGACGGGACGCACGATGACGGCAGACCGCCGCTATGCCCTCCTGAAATTCTGCGCCAACCGCCGCCTGCCGATCATCGAAGACGGCGCCTATCAGGACCTGTCCTTTGACGCCGCCCCGCCGCCGCTGAAAGCCATCGACAAGATAGGCACGGTCATCTACCTGGGCAGCGCTTCGAAATCCCTAGCCCCGGGCCTGCGCATCGGCTGGCTCGTCGGCCCGGAGCCCGTCGTCCAGCGATTAGGCGACGTGAAGATGCAGGTCGATTACGGCGCGAGCTCCCTGTCGCAGATGGTCATGGCCGAATTTCTCGAAAGCGGCATGTACGACGAGTACAACGTCTTTTTGCGGAACGAACTGCGCCGCCGCCGCGACGCGGCCCTCGACGTGCTGAACAAGCGCTTCCGCAGCATCGCCTCGTGGCAGGTCCCCGACGGGGGCTTCTACATCTGGCTGACCTTAAAGGAGACGATTCACATGGAATTCATCTTCCGGGCCGCCGCCAAGGAGGGCATCCTCATCAACCCCGGCGACATCTACGACTTCCGCCGCAATAACTCCCTGCGCCTGTCGTATTCCTATACGACGCCGGAAGAATTCAGGGATGCGGCCCTGAAGCTGGCCGATGTCATTGAGGGAGAACTGAAAAAGGGAATATAGAATATTTTTTAGTATGAAAGAACGGGGCTGCTGCACTATTGACGTGCGGCAGCCCCTTATTAAATATTTTTATAAATCTTTATAGAATGGAATATCATAGCATAAGTAAAAATACATATGACCTATTATTGAACCTACAGAATCTTTGGGTAGCGGAATTACGGGATTTAAAGGATAATCTGGGGGAACAGGAAAGGTTTCGGAAGAGCCATCTTTGTAGTAAATTGTTGTGAAAGTATTATTTGTTGCTATTTCTTGCTGATCATAATTGTAGAAGTAATTAGAAATATGTGTATAAATTCGGTTGGAAGAAAAATCATCAATTATACATTCACCTTGTATAATATAATATGGGGGTGAATATCTTGTCACAACGGGGGATTCCTTATTTAAATAAACTGCTTTTGTCATGTCTTCATATACTTTTACATACTTATCTTGCGTCAAATCAATCGCACCTGCATATGTGTATGACAACAGCAGTATGAATAACAGGCTAATCATAGTGGAAATACGTTTTCTCATGATACTGCACACCCCTTTGCTTTATTTCTTTTAGTATAACAGATAGATGTGCGTATCGCCAAGATAGCCAAGCAATACATCATATAGAGGAAGTTGAATTCGTTAACATATACTCTGCTAGGATTTTCAGCCCCGTTTCTATCGTGTCGAGCTCCAGCCATTCGCGGGTCGTGTGTTCATCATGGCTGCGGCAGACGCCGAAGGACAGGGCCGGGATGCCCAGGCTGAGGGGGATGTTGGCGTCGGTACTGCCGGAAATAAAGGGCGTGCCGAGGCCGTACCGTTTGCGGATGGCGGCGATGCGCCGGCATTGGGCCGAGATGTTTGCGCCGCTGCTGCAGGGCCGTTCGCCGAGGAGGGTCGTCGTAAGGGTCAGGCCGTCCCGACGGACGTCGGCGATGAGGCGCAGAAAGGCCTTGTCCAGCCGTTCCAATTCGTCGTGTGATTCAGAGCGCAGGTCGACGGTGAATTCGGCATTGGCGGCGATGGAGTTAATCGTCGTGCCGCCGCAGATGGTGCCGACGTTATACGTCGTCTTCGGAGCAGCTGGGACAGGCAGGCTGTAGAGTTTGGAAATAATAGACGCGGCGGCAGCGATGGCGCTGGTGTGTCCGAAGTGCATCCAGCTGTGGCCGCCCTGGGCTTCGATGGAGACGCGGTAGCGGCGCGACCCGACAGGAATGGCGACGACGTCGTCGAAGGTGCAGTCGACGGCGAGGGCCTCTGTAATGCGCCCCTTCCAGTCCTCCATGATGCGGCGCATGCCCTTGAGATTGCCCATGCCTTCTTCGCCGACGTTGAAGGCAAAGAGGGCTCCCTGCGGCAGGGACAGATCCAGGTCTTGAATCATGGCGATGAGGAACAGCAGTCCTGCGACGCCGGCGCTGTTGTCGCCGCACGACGGTGCAGCGAGGATATGGCCGTCTATGCGGGGCGTCAAATCCGTAGGGCTTTCGAATACGGTGTCCATATGGGCGCTGTACAGCGGAAAGGCCGTCTGCCCCTCGATTTGGCAGGGGCAGAGGACGTTTCCCGCCTCGTCGATGTAGGCCTGCCCTTGGCCTAGGTCGTGCAGATATTTCAGCACCCAGGCGGCTTTTTTGCCCTCCTGCCCCGTCGGCGAGGGAATGGTGATAATCTGGCGCAGCAATTCTGTGAATTGAGAATGGCGGCTGCGGATATAGGTATTGATTGGTTCTAATATAGAGGAATGCATGAATTTCATCTCCTTGCCATGCCAATAGGCTGCCCTGTTTATCTCAATATCATGGGGCAGCCAAAGAAAAACATCAGGAACGGCTTCACGTACCTGATGTTTTTTTATACAATTACTCTGCTGCCGGCGCAGGCTGGGCGGCGGCAATGGCCTGGATGGTTTCTATTGGCAGGTTCATGATGCGGGCGATCAGTTCATGGGACAGGCCTTCCTGGAGCATCGTCGCTACGGTTTGTTCCGTCAGCCGTTTCCGTTCCTCCAGCCGACCTTCTTCTCGACCTTCGGCCCGTCCTTCTTCCCGGCCCTCGGCTAAGCCCTCGGCCCTGCCTTCTTCGAGGCCTTTCTGCCAGCCTTCGGTCCGGCTTTTTTCGATATTGTGCATCATAGAAATATAGTCGCGCCGCGCTTTTTCCTGAATTTCGTATTTCCGGCGCAGCTTTTCATCCTGCGTGAAATACATTTCGCATTTCATCGCTTCTTTGATGGCCGGTTCGCTCATAGCCAGCACCTCCCGTTCTTCGTCGCTGCATTGGTGGGAAAAATAGGCGATCCAGCGCTCTGATTTCCGCAGCTTGCGGATGTCGCCGATGCGGATTTTTTCCAGCTCGATAAAGTGCATTTCTAAATCGTCGATGAGGATGTCCTTTGTTTCATCGTTGCAGATATGGTATGAATGATGGCATGTCGTGTATTGGGCAAAGGCGTTGAAATCCATCAGGTTGATGGAAATTGCCGGCATGAGCTTGTCATAGGGCTCGCCTTCGCGGAGCTCGCTGCCGTACATTTTTGCCCAATAGTAGAGGGAACGGCGGGCCATGTCCGGATCTTTGCAGACCTGTACTTCGATATTGACCTGCGTGCCGTCGTTCATTTTCGCCCGGATATCCAGGACAGATACCTTGCCGTCCTGCATGATGGGGGTCATTTCCTTGTCTAAGAATTCTAAATCGATGAATAGCATATCGTCGGTCCGGTTCAGGATTCCGTTGATAAAACTCAGCGTCAGGAATTTCTTTTTTGTATCGCCGAGGAGATATTTGAAAAATACGTCGTTTAGCCGGTTTAATTGCTGCGCCATAGCCGCCTCCTTTTTTACTGTTCTTACTTGTATTGTATCACGATTTGCCTTTATGCCATAGGGAGAAGGACGTTATATTATGAGCTGGAGGCATAGAAAAACTCGCTGCGGCGAGGTGTGCCGCAGCGAGCTGATAGGATTAGCCCAATATCTTTTTCAAGTCTTCTTCCGGTGTGGAAATGGGGGTGATGTTGTAGTTTTCTACGAGGAAGTTCAGGACATTCGGCGATACGAAGGCCGGCAGCGTCGGGCCGAGGTAAATGTTCTTGAGTCCAAGGTACAGGAGCGTGAGGAGAATGCAGACGGCCTTCTGCTCGTACCAGGAGAGAACCAAGGTGAGAGGCAGGTCGTTGACGCCGCAGCCAAAGGCTTCTGACAGGGCGACTGCTACTTTGATGGCACTGTAGGCGTCGTTGCACTGGCCCATATCCATGATGCGGGGCAGGCCGCCGATAGTGCCGAGGTCGAGGTCGTTGAAGCGGTATTTGCCGCAGGCCAAGGTCAGGATGACCGTGTCAGCCGGAGTCTGTTTGACAAAGTCCGTATAGTAATTGCGGCCCGGACGGGCGCCGTCGCAGCCGCCGACGAGGAAGAAGTGTTTAATGGCGCCGCCTTTGACTGCGTCGATGACTTTGTCGGCGACAGAAAGAACTGTGCCGTGACCGAAGCCGGTCATGACCGTCGTGCCGCCGTTGATGCCCGTGAAATGCTGTTCTTCGCTGTATCCGCCCAGGGCCAGGGCCTTTTCGATGACCGGCGTAAAGTCCTTATCTTCGCCGATGTGGACGAGACCGGGGTAGGAGACGACTTCCGTCGTGAAGACGCGGTCGCTGTACGAGCTGCGGGGCGGCATGAGGCAGTTTGTCGTGAACAGAATAGCGCCGGGAACGTTGTCAAATTCCTTCTGCTGATTCTGCCAGGCTGTGCCGAAGTTGCCCTTCAAATGGCCGTATTTCTTGAGCAGGGGATAGCCGTGGGCCGGCAGCATTTCGCCGTGGGTATAGATGTTGATGCCTTTTCCTTCGGTCTGCTTCAGGAGCAGTTCCAAATCCTTCAGGTCGTGGCCTGTTACGATGATAAAGGGGCCCTTTTCAATCGTCAGGGGAACCGTCGTCGGCGTCGGCGTGCCGTACGCCGTCGTGTTGGCTTCGTCGAGGAGAGCCATGCAGGTCAGGTTAACCTTGCCCGTTTCCATGACGATGGGCAGGAGTTCATCCATGCCCCAGTCTTCGCCGAGGGCAGCCAATCCCTTCAAGAAGAAGGCGTCGACCTCTTCGCTGCTTCGGCCCAGCATGAGGGCATGATAGGCGTAGGCTGCCATGCCGCGCAGGCCGAAGAGGATGAGAGATTTCAGGGAGCGGATATCTTCGTCGGCTTTCCAAATCTGACGGACGTCATAGTCGCCGGCCTGTCCGCCGAGGGCCGCTTTTTCCGCACGCACTCTATCTATCATGATCTGAATAGTTGATTCGTCGAAGTTGACGTTAGTAATCGTTGTAAATAAAGCTTCCAGCACGAGGCGGTGCGTCTGGGCTGTCGGAGCATTTGTCTGACAGACGCGGGCCAGGCCGATGAGGGCGCTGGTCAGTTCATCCTGCAAATCTGCTGCGGCAGCCGATTTGCCGCATACGCCGGCGCAGCCCGTGCAGCCAGTGCCTCTCATCGTTTGCTCACATTGAAAACAGAACATTTTATTTTCCATAGTAAAGACCTCCTTTGGAACGATACTCATTTCAGTTGATATACTAAGTATAGTGGCAAAGGAGGTATCTGTCTGTTGTAAATACAACGGATTTGCAATATTGCAGTTTTTTTGTATGAATTAATCGCTGTGGATATGATCCAGCATGGACTGGATGAAGGACAGCATCTGCTGCCGGTCGTCCCGTGAGAGGCCCGCTAAGACGGCGCTGCGGTGATTGCCGGCGGCCTGGGCTGCCAGGGGGTACAGCTCCCGGCCCTTTTCTGTGAGGGAAATGCGTTTTTCCCGTTTGTCCTGGCTGCTCGTCCGCACGATGAGTCCTTTCTGCTCCATCTTGCTCAGGGTCTTGGAAATGGCCGCCCCTTCGATTTCCAAGGCTGCGGCGATGTCCGATTGGGGAAAGGAGTCGTGCTTGGCGACGAAGTTGAGGACGGTCCACTCGGAGCTGTACAGGCCGAGGGGCTTCATGACCTCGTTGACGCCTTTCGTAAAGGCTCGGACCGTGACGTGAAGCTGCCGTATTAATGCGTCGTCTAACTGTGTATCAGCCATGAGCGGAATCCTCCTGATGCACCATCAGCTTGCGGGCTGCCGACGGCTTATAGAAATGCTGGCCTAAGAAAGCGGCTAAGAACAATACCATAGCGACTAGGACATAGTAAAACATGTTGACGTAGCCGATGACGCCGGCGACGCCGCCGAGGACGATAATGCCGCCGCTGGTGCCGACGTCCAGCATGTTGTAGTAGGTAGCGCTGGCGCTGCTGCGGCGTTCCGGCGCGACGGAGTTAAACAGCCAGGTCATAAGGGACGGCATGATGAGTCCTGCGCCGGTGCCGTAAAAGACGGCGGCAATCATGAGGGCCGTAAAGGAAGTAGCGTTGATGATGACGACCAGGCCGACGGTGTAGGAGACGATACCCGGCAGCAGTACCCAGAAGGGCCCCTTGCTGTCGTAGACCCGGCCGCCGAAGGTACGGGTCAGAAAGACGAATACCGTACCGACGACGAAGAAGAAGCCTGAGTTGGGAATATGGACTTCTTGGGCCAGCAGGGCGATGAAGGTATTGACGCAGCCGTAGGCCAGGCCAAAGAGCATCGTAAAGAAGGAGGGAAACCCCGTGCCGGCTTCGAAGAAACGGCTCCGCCACGGTACCTTTACCTTCGGCGCGCGGCGGGAGCGGCGGACGGCGCTGGCTGATTCGCTGCAGAACACGGTGCAGCCGACGGCCAAGGCGGCGGCGATGGTGGAAAAGGCAAAGAGGAAATCGGAGCTGAAATCAGTAAGAAGCATGACGCCCAGAGCCGGGGCGATGCCCATAGAAATGGTGTTGCCTAACCCGAAATAGCCGACACCTTCGCCGCGCCGCGACGAGGGGATGATGTCGACGGCCAGGGCGGCGGCAAAGGTCGTGCCCAGGCCGAAGCCCAGCCCTTGTACGACACGGGCAATCAGCAGCATGTGGATGGATGTGAAGAAGGCGTAGGCTACTGTCGAAATGAGGGAGAAAAACAGGCCCAGGTATAAGCATTTTTTCTTGCCCAGCAGCTTGACAAAATCATCCGTAAAGAAGCGGATGAAGATGGCCGACACGCCGAAGATGCCGGAAATCAGGCCGATTTCCGCGCCCGACGCGCCTAAGGACGCCACGTACAGGGGCAGCGTCGGCAATAAGCAGTGGAAGCTGGCAAATAACAGGCCGTTGGCAATAATGATAGCAAAAAAACGTCTTGTCCATAACGGAGCTTTCGTCATGAAATCATATCCTTTCTGAAAAAAATAGATAACTAGTTAACTATTGATGAATAAAAAAATCAGATAATTAACTAGTTAAATATCTGATGAATGAATATACTATACCGCTGCGCCTCCGATTTGTCAAGCCGCCCGGCGGCAGGACGACACGGATTGGCTGCGGGACATGGCATATCAGGCGAGAATATAGTATAATTTCTTACAAGCATAGGACGGATCCTTCTCTCTGGATGGATATATTCCCGGTCCTTCTTATGCTATAATATAAGTAGTATAGAGAAAACACATAGGAGGCTGTACGATGGCAGACACAGTATACGCAGTATTTAAGACCAATCACGGCGATTTCACCGTCGAATTATTCCCCGACAAGGCGCCCATTACGGTGGCGAACTTCCGCAAGCTGGCCGAATCGGGCTTTTACGACGGCACGATTTTCCACCGCATCATTCCCCAGTTCATGATCCAGGGCGGCGACCCCGAAGGCACGGGCTACGGCGGTTCGGACGAAATGATCCCTGACGAATTCGACCCGTCCCTGACCTTTGCCGAACCGGGCGTCCTGGCCATGGCCAACGCCGGCCCCAACACGGGCAGCTCCCAGTTCTTCGTCACCGTCGTGCCGACGCCGTGGCTCCAGAACCACCACTCCATTTTCGGCAAGGTCGTCAAAAATTACGACGTCGTCGAAGCCCTCAGCCAGGTGCCGACGAACCGGTTTGACCGTCCTCTCGACGACGTAGTCCTCGAAACCGTCGCCATTACGGATACGCTCTAAGAGGTTCCATGCCGTTTTATACCTACATGGTGCGCTGCGCTGACGGCACGCTGTACACCGGCTGGACCTTGGACGTAGACAAGCGCGTCGCCGCTCACAACGCGGGCCGCGGCGCCAAGTATACTCGTTCCCGTCGTCCCGTCCGCCTCGTGTGGAGCCGGGCCTTCCCGACGAAGCACGACGCGATGCACTGGGAATGGCAGATCAAGCAGATGCCCCGGGCAGAAAAAGAAGCCCTCTGCCAGTCCCTGCCAAAGGAGATGGTATAACATGATACATTGGAAGAAAGCCTTGACGGCAGGCTTCCTGAGCCTGACCTTGTTCGCCGTCCCCGTCGGCACGGTTATGGCCGCGTCGTGGTGGCAGACCCTGGCCTACGGGGCCGCCGCCATGACCTTGGCCAAGCAGCAGCTGACGAAAATGGACGACGGCGCGAAGCAGCAGATGCTGGCCAGTACCCAGGCCAAGACGGGTGTCGTCGCCGGCGAAGCCTACGGCGACCGCCTGGAAGGGATTCAGCGCAACATCGTAGCCACGGGCATGATCGAACGCCAATACGACGTATACGCCAATCCGTCGGAGGACCTGAACGCCTTTGAAACCATCGGCGGCGTCATTTCCGTCAACAAGGGCATGATGGACGCCCTGAGCGACGACGAGCTGGCCTTTACGCTGTGCCATGAAATGCAGCACGGCGAAAAACGTCACGCCGTCAACGGCGTATTGAAGAGCATCGGCATCGCCACCCTCGTCGACGTGGCCCTCGGCGGCGACCTCAACGTCCTCGACGTCCTCTTGGGCAGCGTCGCCGTCAACTACATCGACAACGAAGTGGTGACGATGGATCAGGAAAAAGAAGCCGACGCCCACGGGTTCGACGTCTTTAAGAACACCCAGTACAACGTCGGCGGCGCGGCCTCGTCCATGCAGCTCGTCTACGAGCAGTACGGCGAGCTGTATCAGGAAGGCTTCAAGCGCATCATCAATCCGAACAACCATCCGCAGATGACTAGCCGCATTGAAAAGCTGGCCTTCCGCATGAGCCAGTGGTCGGGCAACCACGTCCAGGTCGGCGGCGACGTCGTGTACGTCAACGCCCAGCCGGTCATCCATCCCGTCCCGTCGGGCGACTACTCGCCGCGGCGCAGGGCCTTTCTGGCGGCGGGCAATCTGGCCCGCGTGACCCACAACGAGTACGGCGAGGCCATCGATGAAGACGAGGTTCAGGCCGTGCCGCTGAACCAGCAGGACAAAAAGGGCAAGAAGGCCGACAAGGACGCCCCCATCTATCCGCCGGCATGGAACGTAGCCCAGCATGGCTCCGACATTTACGTCAACGGCCTGCGCATCATGACCTGCGCGCCCGGCGACGACGGAGGGGCTATTACCCAGTCCTTGGAAAAGGCCTTGAAGGCCGAGCCGGCCATGTTGTCGGAAAAGGAAATCAAGAAGCTCAACAAAGAGTGGAAAAAACAGTACGAAGCAGATAAGAAAGCCAAAGAAGAAGCCGAACAGGCCGCGGCGGAAGCCCAGCAGCCTGCCGAAGCTTCGTAGGCTCAATACGATACGCGCCGCCGACGGGACAGACTTCCTGCCCGACGGCGGCGCGTCGTTATGCTGCCTTTGATTTTGAGAAAGGAGGAGAAGGCCATGCGTTACAGCGCTTTCTGCTGCGCCGTCCTGACAGCCCTTACCCTGGGTGCGGGCCTCGTCGCCGTGGCCTATCAGACGGCAGAGCCCCAGGAGCTTGTCGACCCGCCGATGGAACAAGCCCGACATCTGTTGATCGACCACGCGGAGACAGACTGCCGGCATCAGCCCGTTGTCATAGCACATTATACGGCAGACGATCTGGCATCGGCCCGGCCGGTCCTGCGCTGGAGCCGTATCGACGGCGCCGTCATGTACGACGTGCAGGTTGTAAAGCGTCATGGCGGCGGCCCGTCTCCGTGCTACGAGCCGGTCATGGCGGTGCAGCGCGTCTATAATACGGCCTGCGAGCTCCTGCTTCCCGCCGGCTGCCGCGAGCCCGTCCTGTACTGGCGCGTCAAGCCCCTGAACCTGCGCGGCCAAGCCATCGGCCCCTTTTCCGAGCTGGAGCCCCTGCCCGTAGACTGGCAGAAACAGGACGTAGTCAAGCCCGTTCCCTTGTCGACGTACAATCAGGGCCAGGGGCAGACCTTGCTCTATCCCGTGTACGACTGGATTGCCATGCCCGATGCCGACCATTACGAAGTAGAAATCCTCGACGCGCCGCCGGAAAATCCCAACGGCACAGCGCCCTCGACGCACCGCATCGCCGTCTATACGACGTCAATCGCCCATCAGTACGACAGCCAGGCGCGCATGTCGGCGCAGCCCTTCTATTGGCGCGTCCGGGCCGTCCGCAGCGACGGCAGTCCTTTGGGCGTGTACTCCGACGCCTCGTCGTATACGACCGACCCGGGCCGGCCCTGCGCGGCCGCTATCTACGGGGACAGCATCAGCCACGGCGGCGGCAGCGTGTCCTATTCGCCGGCGGACTGGGAATTCAGCTACGGCCATTACCTCGTGTTCCCTACGGTCAACCTGTCCTTCAGCGGCGACACGAGCCGCACGGCCGTCGAGCGGTTTGACAAGGACGTCGCGCCCTTTCGGCCGCCGTACTTGCTCATCCTCATGGGGACGAACAGCCTCCGCGCCGGCGTCGAGCCGGCCGACGTCATCGCCGACATGGAACAGGTCAAAGCGAAATGCCTGGCATACGGCATCCGCCCCGTCTTTCTAACCTTGCCGCCCCTCAACCCGGACAACATCCGCGCGGCCTTTGGGCAGGACACGGTACGGAGCTGGCGCGAAGCCATTGCGGCGGTCAATTCCTATGTGAAGACCCAGGTTCACGTAGACATTACGCCGGGCATGGCCGACGAACGAGGCGAGCTGCGGGAAGACCTGGCCGTCGACGGGCTCCACCTCGACCCGCCGGGCAAGCGCCTCATGGCCGAAGCTATCAACGCAGCCTGGCCGGATATTACGGCCCTTCCCGACGAAGCGTGGAACGCTGATGATAAATCGTAAAGCATATAAAATACCCGTCTCGGCGACAATCGGCCGGACGGGTATTTGCATTGGTTGAAATCCTGCTGCCATCACGGCAGGCGGTGAAAAAAGCCCCGAATCTGCACGAAACGGGGGTGATGCCCATGAGCGATACAAACATAACGTTGTTATTACTCATCGTTCTTGTGGTTTTGTTGCAAAATGTAACAAAAAAAGTAGCCGTCACCTTAGTTTTCGCGAGCTAAGACGGCTACAATTTTGTAACCATTGCGGGGGCTATACCGTGTGTTGGCACAGGGCCTCGCTTTTTTCACTTTTATTATAACGGCTGAGCCCGCTGCCGTCAAGGCGCGCGTCATGGCGCGACAGTGTCAAGTTGTTGTGGGTATATATTTGACAGAAACATCTTGGCATGTAAATCCAGCCTTTTAGTATCTAATGTATAGGGTGATATCCACTGTTTTGGATATCTTTCATCCATCTTCCGTGTAATGCGCCTTCGCTCCCCGGCATACGGCAGCTGTGCTCTGCATCATACACGCAGTACGGCAGCCGCTGGCGTCGGCATTGCCGCGTCAGTTCCTGTGAATTCAGGTCTGGTACTGTATCGGAGTGTTTCTTCGTCAGGCAATCTAAGGCATAGCGCCACACGTCGCCGCCGTTTTCTGCCAGCGTCCGCAATCGGGCAATCCGTTCCGCCCCGTCTTTGCTCCAGCCCATTCCACGTGAGCTCAGCCGGGCCGACAGGATATGGCTGACATGCCCTTCCGTACTGCTGGCGAATGTCTCCCGGTTCTGCAGCCAGTCCCGAATCCCTTCCCAATGGTTCAGGATATATTGCTGACCTCTTCGAATCGCTTTTCTCCGATACGGACGGTGCCGTATCTTCTGTTCAGCTTCCCGGCAGAATTGCTCCCGGTCATTGGCCAGCAAGGCGTCATACAGAGGTTGGATCGTTTCCGTCCCCGCTATCTGCCGCAAGTATTTGACAACATGAAATCCGTCCGTGACGCAGCGGCTCTTTTCCAGGTACGACGTCGCGCTCTGTATCCACGCCGCCCCGTCTCCCAGAATCGTAATCTCTGGACTGTCGTATACGGTTTGGATATATTCCTTGATTTCCTTCCAAGGCATCCCATATCCCGTAAACACCCGTTTGGCTGTCAGTGTTCTCCGTTTTTTTCCCTCCGCTACTTTCCCTTCATATACATAGGCCAGCCGCAGCTGCCGGCTGTTTCCCTGCTGCATAGCCACATGGTCTTCGTCGGCTTCGATGAACAGTTCGGATACCTTCGGCCTCCGTTCCGGCAGGGGAGCCGCCGTATTGGGGATCGTCCCCAACCGGCATAAGACGTTCCGCACGCTCTGTTTGCTTACCGGGACCGGAGTGGCTACTTGGGCTGCTTTCGCATAACTCATATCCTTGGCATGTTCTGCCATTCGGGCCTGACAGGAAGCCTCGATCCGGCTGTACGCCGGTAGCTGGCACCATTCGTCCAGCAGATAGGTGTAGCGGCCCGTGTCTTTCTGTCGGTAATACCGGCGGTGAAAGGTGATTTCTCCAAACGTGGTTACCAAGGTACGCGAACGGGCTGTTTCTTTGATCTGATAGGTACGTTGCGGCTTCACCGTTTCATAGATGGCTTCATCGGCCTGTTCTAACATTGCCGACAACACCTCCCGCCCTAGGTTCTGCACAAACTCTTGTACAGCCAGCGTCACGTCGGTCAGGGACGCCTGGCCCGTTACTAACGATTCCATATTTGTGTTGAAAAAGTCTGTACTGAGAGAAAGAATCTGTTGTATAATGTTCATGAGAAGGACTCCTTTGCGTGAGATTGTGGTGATTTCATTATACCAAAGAAGTTCCTTCTCTTTTTATATGTTCTTCACTTTTGTGCAGTAAAGTTTTCCCACAATTATTTTACACTAACCACTTTGTTATTATTTTACGATAAACTTGTATTTTAGTTAAAATATTATGAATTTTCACAATATTTATAGTAATTTTAATGTGTTTCTTATTCTCAGGCCACCCCAATAAAATTCGGGAACAGGCTATAGTATCACTACTATCAATCCCCCCATCTTTATATTGCATTTAAAGCAGAGAAAGGGAAAAATTTCATGTAAAAAAATGCCTGTTCATGAAATATTTTTTTGTTGAAAGAGCAAATTAGGGTATTTCATGAACAGGCAAAGGGGATTTTGTTTCTTTACAATCCACTTATGTTAACGCTTGGCTCAAAAATTTTTCGATCTGGCTTTCGCCGACGACAGTAATACCGTAGTTCTTCAGCAGCTCTGCTGTCACGCCGTCGCCTGCCGTCAACGTCCGCGTAAACGTGCCGTCGTAAATCCGGCCGCTGCCGCAGGACGGGCTTTTTTCTTTCAGCACGGCGACGGTGCAGCCGAAGGTCTTCGCCAAATTTAAAGCCATAGCCGCGCCGCGGCGATACTGCTCCGTCACGTCCCGGCCGCTTTTCGTCCGCACTGCGCCGCCCTGCCGTTCCGCCGGGTCGCGAGGCGTAGCCAGTCCGCCGCCCTGCTCGGGACAAAAGGGGATAAGGTGAATATCGGCTTCCTTCAGCAACGCTTCGACGGCGGAATATCCTTTGCTCTGCCCGTCGTAGCGGCAGGCAAGGCCCAGCAGGCAGGCGCTTATCAATACGTTCATAATTGCACGCTCCTATTCTTAAAAATGCATTTTCATATACTAAAATAATTTTTCCCTTTCGATAACAGAAAAACTGCATATCTACAGCATATACGGCCCATTGCCGCCATGAAAAAATATTAAATTTCCATTAAATTATACGGGATAAAATTGCAAAAGTACAGCGGTCATACTATAATACGGGCAAGATACGCAGCGACGAAAGGAGATTTCCTATGACAAGAACGAAAAAACAGCGCAATACGGCCGATTTACTGGTCGAATGCCTGGAAGAAGAGGGAGTCCATTACATATTCGGCATTCCCGGCGAAGAAAACCTGTCTATCATGAATGCCTTGGAACGTTCGAAAATCGAATTTATCACCGTCCGCCACGAGCAGGGCGCAGCCTTTATGGCCGACGTCTACGGCCGCCTGACCGGCAAGGCCGGCGTCTGCATGGCGACCCTCGGCCCCGGCGCGACGAACCTCATTACGGGAGTGGCCGACGCCGACTGCGACGGCGCGCCCCTCGTCGCCATTTCCGGCCAGGTCGGCACGGATAAGATGCACATTACGGCCCATCAGTATTTAGATTTGCGCTCCATGTTCGAGCCTATTACCCGCCGGGCCTACACCGTCGTCCGCCCCGACACGATGGCCGAAATCACCCGCCTGGCCTTCAAATACGCCGAACGGGAAAAGCCGGGGGCGACCTTCATCGACTTGCCCGTAAACATCAGCCACATGCCCGTCGCCGATACGGAACGGCCTATGCAGCGCAAGGCTATCCTGCCGGAAACGGCCCTGCAGTCGCAGATCGAAGCGGCGGCGGCCATGATTTCCTACGCCAAAAATCCGGTCATCCTGGCCGGCAGCAGCGCCATCCGCAACCACGCCTCGGAGATGCTGACGAAATTTGCCGAAACGCTGAAAATCCCGGTCATCAATACGATGATGGCCAAGGGCGTCATTCCCTTTGACAACCCCTATTCGTTGTGGACCGTAGGCATTCCTATGGAAGACTACCAGACCAAGGTGCTGGAACGGGCCAGCCTGGTCATCGCCATCGGCTATGACATCATCGAATACGCCCCGGCCAAGTGGCATCTGAGCCAGGCCGACATCATTCACATCGATACCATGCCGGCCGATATTAACAAAAACTACGAACCGGCCGTAGAAGTCGTCGGCGATATTACGGACTCCCTGAGCCGCATCCTGGAAAAGGCCGCCCGCCTGCAGAAACCGACGTACGCCCTGGATATACGCCGCCGCATGGTGGAAGAACACAAAAGCTACGCCTCCGATCAGTCTTTCCCGGTCAAGCCGCAGAAGGCCCTCATCGACTGCCGCCGGGTCATGGGCGAAGACGACATCATCATTTCCGACGTCGGCGCCAACAAGGTCTGGATCGCCCGCCACTACAACTGCTATAAGCCCAATACGTGCATTATTTCCAACGGCTTCGCCACCATGGGCATCGCCGTCCCCGGCGCTATCGCCGCCAAGCTCGTCCATCCCAACAAGAAGGTCCTGGCGATTACCGGCGACGCCGGCTTCATGATGAACTGCCAGGAGTTTGAAACGGCTTACCGTCTGGGCACGAATTTCGTCACCCTCATCTTCAACGACTGCAGCTACGGCCTCATCAAGTGGAAGCAGGACATGCAGTTCGGCCATCACGCCTACGTCGATTTCACCAATCCGGACTTCGTCAAATTCGCCGAAAGCGTCGGAGCCATAGGCTACCGCATCGAAAAGACGGAAGACCTGCTGCCTGCGCTGGAAGAGGCCTTCACCCAGGACCGGCCTGTCATCATCGACTGCCCCGTCGACTACGGCGAAAACATGAAGCTGACGGAACACTTAAAAGAGCTTATGCCAAATTTATAAGAGAAGTATACGAAAAAGGACTGAAATTTTTCAGTTCTTTTTCTGTATTATGACGTATATTTCTACAATACTTTAAAGTACAGTGCTATAATATAGGTTGCTTATATCTGCGCGTCCTTCTTCCGCGCAGGCAAGTTGATTTTATGTGAAAGAGGTGCCCTATATTGAGCCATACATCTGCATTTGATCGGAGAAGGCGGACCATCGGTCTGTTCGGCGCGCCTATCTGCGCCCTTCTCGTCTTTTTAACGCCTATGCCCGACTTATCCCTGGCAGCCCATAAGCTGCTGGCCTTGATGACGCTCGTCGCCTTATGGTGGATTACAGAGCCGCTGCCCCTGCCGGTCACGGCGCTCCTCGGCCCGACGCTGGCCGTCGTCATCGGCATCGTACCGGCCTCAACGGCCTTCAGCGCCTTTGCCAACCCGCTCATCTTCCTGTTTATGGGCGGCTTCATGCTGGCGACGGCCATGATGCATCACCATCTGGACAAGCGCTTCGCCTTTTGGCTCCTGTCGCGCCGCTGGGTCGGCTCGAATCCCAAGAAGATCCTCCTGGCCATGGGGCTGGCGACGGCCCTGTGCTCCGGCTGGGTCAGCAACACGGCGACGACGGCTATGATGTTCCCCATTGCCCTGGGGTTGTTAGGAGCTATTAAGGAAATGTTCGCTGCCCAAGGCAAAATTTTAGACTTGCACACGTCAAAATACGCTACGGGCATCATGCTCATGACGGCCTATGCCGCATCCATCGGCGGGTCGCTCACGCCGATCGGCGCGCCGCCCAACTTGATTATCGTCGGCTTTCTGAGCGAAATGAGCCACATTTATGTCTCCTTCTTCGACTGGATGGTCTGGGGGGCCGTCAGCACGATCCTGTACTTCATCATCGCCTACGTCGTCCTCGCCCGCATGTATCCGCTGGAGGTTTCGGAAATCGCCGGCGCCGACGAATTCATCGCCGCCCGCCGCCAGGAGCTGGGAAAATGGACGCGGGCCCAGAAAAATACGCTGATCGCCTTTATCGTCGCCATCGTCCTCTGGGTGACGCCGGGCATCATGAGCATCGTCCTCGAACCGGGCAGCCCGATGATTAAGCTGTACAACCGCCTGTTCCCCGAAGCTGTCGCCGCCCTCATCGGCGCGCTGGCCTTATTCCTCCTGCCGGTCAACTTCAAGGAACGGCAGTTTACCTTGTCGTGGAAGGAAGCGGCTAAGGGCATCGAATGGGGTACCCTCCTCCTCTTCGGCGGCGGCCTGTCGATGGGTACGATGATGTACGCCACAGGCTTGTCGACATGGTTCGGCACGCTCATCATCGACGCCCTCGGCGGCAATCCGTCGGAGGTAGCCCTCATCGCCGTATTCGCCGTCATGTCCCTCCTCATGTCGGAACTCACGTCCCACACGGCAGCTACCAACATGGTCGGCCCCTTGGGTATTACGGCTGCCATGGCTGCCGGCTTCAATCCCGTTCCCGTCGCCGTAGCCATCGCCCTGGCCTCGTCGCTGGGCTTCATGCTTCCCGTCTCGACGCCGCCGAACGCCATCGTGTACGCCAGCGGCTACATCCCCATCACCAAGATGATCAAGACGGGCGTATACATCGACATCATCGGCATCGCCTGCGTCACCATCCCCTTGGCAATATACGTCGTCAAATGGGTTATTTCCTAACAGCTTCTATACAACAATATATACAATACAAAGACAGCCCTGAAAACGGAATTGCGCCGTTTCAGGGCTGTTCTTTTTTTATCGTTGAGTTATACCGCTTATTTCAGCGTCTTCATAAAGGCCAGCAAGGCGTCGACGTCTTCTTCCTTCGTCGCCCAGGACGTGCAGATGCGGATGGCGATGCGGCCATCGGGCAAATCGGCGAAGTGGTCTACCGAATAGGATTGGCTGATCGTCTTCAGCTGTTCTTCCGTCACGATCGGCAGCTGCTGGTTCGTCTGATGCTCATACAAGAAGGAATAGCCCGCTTCTTTCAGGCCCTTGTACACCTTGACGGCCAGGTCGGCGGCGTGACGGGCGCTCTTCATGTATAAGTCGTCCGTAAACAGCGCTTCGTACTGTACGCCTAAGAGCCAGCCCTTGGCCAGGAGACCGCCGCGCTGCTTGATGTGGTAGGGAAATTCCTTGGACAGGTCTTCGTCCATGATGACGACGGCTTCTCCGAATAAAGCGCCCTGCTTGGTACCGCCTACGGTAAAGACGTCGCAGATCTGCGGCAGATCGGCCAGGGTCATGTCGCTGTCCGGCGCGGCCAGGGCGTAGCCGAGGCGGGCCCCGTCGACGAATAATTTCATGCCGTATTCCTTGCAGACGTCGTGAATGGCGGCGATTTCAGCGCGGCTGTACATGGTGCCGACCTCCGTCGTCTGGGAAATATAGACCATGCCGGGCTGTACAAAGAACAGAGCATGCGTTTCCTTCCAGTAGGCCTGGCAGACGTCGCGTACCTGCTGAGCTGTCAGCTTTCCGTCCGCCGTTTCGACCGACAGGATTTTATGGCCCGTCGCTTCGATAGCGCCCGTTTCATGGTTGAAAATATGGGACGTCTGCGGCGCAATGACGCCCTGATAGTTTTTCAGGCAGGAAGCGATGACCGTAAGGTTGGCCTGGGTGCCGCCGACGAGGAAATATACGCCGGCCTCCGGAGCCTGGCAAGCCTGGCGAATCAAGTCGCGGGCATGGTCGGAATGAGAGTCGAACCCATATCCCGGATTCTGCTCCAAATTAGCCTTGGCAATGGCTTCCAGCACCGGCAAGGGCGCTCCCTCCAAATAATCGCATTCAAATCGTACCATCTGTATTCCTCCTCATTTATTTTTTAGGCATTTTTTCAGCGTTTTTCAGCATATCCGTCATGACGGAAAGCAAGCTGTCGTCCTGATCGGCTTCATTGGCGAACAGGATGGCAATTTCTACGGAGCTGCCGTGCTGCCAGGCCAGGCAATGTATCGTTTCGGCAAAATTCGTCTCGTTGATGATAAGCTTGCGCTGGAGCGTGCATTCATAAAACATATGGCCTCTGAACTTTTTAGCACTCATAGGCCGTACGACCTTGAAGCCTTCAGGCAGGCACTGCTTCATCAACGCCGCCGTACGCTCCATGAGCACGTCCATATTGGGCTTGACGCCGGCGCTGTGCAGTATGCCGGCCTTTTCGCGCTGCCGGTCAACGGCCGCTTCGACCTCCCAAATATTGGCGCTGTAGCGGAGCATATATCCGTATTGGAACGAAGCGCCGTCCCGCTTTACCAGTTGATACGTCTGCGGCTCTATAGGATAAATCCGTTCCAGCATAGCCGCCACGTCGTTGCCGTAGCTTTCCGCCGTGAGCAGCGGCTGGTACCCTTCTTCCATATACAGGCCGTCGGGCACGGTGATAATCCCCCAGTTCGGAAAGGGCGTCTCCGTCCCCTTGTCTTTAGCCAGCAGCGGCATTGTCAGGGACAGTACGGCCGCCGCGGCGAGTATTCCTGCTTTTACCTTCACCATTGTCACATCCTCATTTGGATACATTTCCGTATTGTTGATACTCCCAATACCGTTATTCTATAATATTTAAAGTACGGTGTCAAAAAATAGTGGCACAACCTTGGCAAGTATGGTATAGTGGTACTGTAATTTAATCGCAATTAGGAGGAACAATCATGGACTTTACAATCAAACCGAATTCGCAAGGTGAAATTTCCGAAGTCGTCGTACTGGACAATACGGCCATCAAAATGGGCAGCGGCAAATCGCCCGTATACGCTACGCCGGCCCTCGTCGCCCTGATGGAAAACGCAGCCATCCTGGCCTGCGAAAGCCAGCTTCCCGAAGGCTACAACACCGTCGGCATCGCCATCAGCGTCAAGCACCTGGCCGCAACGCCTATCGGCCTGACCGTAACGGCGAAAGCAACCCTCGTCGAACAGGACAGAAAGAAGCTGTCCTTCAAAATCGAAGCTTTCGACGACGCCGGCAAGGTCGGCGAAGCGACGCACGACCGCTTCATCATCGAATCGGCTCCCTTCCTGGCTAAAGCCGAAGCGAAAAAAGAATTGAAAAAATAATCCATTCAGTATGACACAACCCGCCGGTTCAGCCGAACCGGCGGGTTCTTTGCCTCTGGCAGACCTTGCAGCAGCGCGTCTCTATTCCGAGTCCAAATGAAGGCACGCCAAAAGGGCCAAATTCAGCGCAGAATTTGACCCTCTCCCTTGCCAATATGACGATATACCTTTTTTCTTACTGTACGATAACGGCCAAGGCGTCACCGGTCTTGACGTTGTCGCCTACGTTGACCCGCAGGCTGTGGAGCTTGCCTTCGGCAGTCGCCGTAATATCGTTCTGCATTTTCATGGCTTCCAGTACGAGCAGGACGTCGCCCCGTTTGACTGCCTGGCCGGCTTCGGCTTTCAAGGCTGAAATCTTACCGGGCATGGGAGCTTTAATGACGACGGCGCCGTCGGGAATCGGTTCCATAGCGGCCGAAGACGGGGCGGCGGCAGGCGTCGCAGGCGCAGCGGACGGAGCTGCCGGGGCGGCAGGCTGCGGAGCCGGAGCAGGAGCAACCGGAGTCGGAACGGCGGCAGGAGCGGGCGCAGCGCCGCCGATTTCTTCTACTTCTACTTCATATGCTTGTCCATTTACCGTTATTTTAAACTTTTTCATTCTATATCCTCCTGGCGAAAATATATATCTTACCGCATACCGGCCAGGCGGCCGGCCATAATCCAATGTTTGTTCTGCCCTTTCTTCGCTTTAATCGAGCGGATAGCCGCCGGCGAATAGCCGTAAGTTGCGACGGCCGCCATGATCACGGCGACGACTTCCGGCGAAATGTCGGAAACGTCGGCCTGCGGCGCCGTCGGTTCCGCCGGAACGGTCGCCATAGGACGGGCGGCGACGACGGCGGGCTGCCGCTGCCCTACGGGCACGACAGACTGGTGCGCCGCTACGGCATGGGTCGGAACGGGTTCTTCCTTCGGCGCGTCTTCTTCCTGCACAGGCTGCGGCGCGGCTGTTTGCGATGCTGGTGCAGGCGCAGTTTGCTGCCCCTGCTTAGCCAACAGGCGCTGCAAATCATCCTTCACCTCTGCCAGCTCGGCAATCTTCCGTTCCATCTCCTGCATGCGGCTTGCGGAATGACGCCACTGCAGCACGCACAGGATAGCCAAGACGATCAGGGCCAATAGTTGCAAATCCATAGCCATCCCTCCCCTTATAACGGCATATTGCCGTGCTTCTTAGACGGGCGTTCTTCCCGCTTGCTGTACAGCATAGCCAAGGCGTCGATGATGCGGGGACGCGTTTCCTTCGGCTCGATGATGCAGTCTACATAGCCGTGTTCCGCCGCTTTGTACGGCGTGGAAAATTCCGTAATATATTCTTGTTTCTTCTTTTCTTTTTCCGGATCGCGCTTAAAGATGATATTGGCCGCGCCATCCGGACCCATGACGGCGATTTCAGCCGTCGGCCAGGCAAATACCATGTCTGCGCCGAGCTGGCGGCAGCACATGGCGATATACGCGCCGCCGTAGGCCTTGCGCGTAACAACGGTTACCTTCGGCACCGTCGCTTCGCAGTACGCGTAGAGCATCTTCGCACCGTGGCGGATGATGCCGCCGAATTCCTGCGTCGTTCCCGGCAGGAAGCCCGGCACGTCGACGAAGGTGACGAGAGGGATGTTGAAGCTGTCGCAGAAGCGGATGAAGCGGGCCGCCTTATCGGACGCGTTGATGTCCAGGCAGCCGGCCAGGAATTTCGGCTGGTTGGCAATGATGCCGACAGTCTGGCCGTCGAAGCGGGCGAAGCAGGTAATGATATTTAAGGCGTAATTTTCCAATACCTGATAGATTTCGCCGTTGTCGACGCAGGATTTAATGACGTCGAGCATGTCGTAAGGCATGTTGCTGCTGTCGGGGATGACCGAATTCAGGCTTTCGTCCTGACGCTGCGGATCGTCGTTCGTTTCGGCGATAGGCGCTTCCTCCATGTTATTGCTCGGCAGGAAGTCGAGGAGATATTTGATTTTAGCAATGCAGTCGTCTTCGTTTTCGCAGGCAAAGTGAGCTACGCCGGACACGGAATTGTGCGTCATAGCGCCGCCTAATTCTTCAGACGAAACTTCTTCGGCCGTAACCGATTTGATAACTGTCGGGCCTGTAATAAACATATTCGACGTATTTTTAACCATGAAAATGAAATCCGTCAAAGCCGGGCTGTATACGGCGCCGCCGGCACAGGGCCCCATGATGACCGAGATCTGGGGAATGACGCCCGAAGCCGACGTATTGTTCATAAAAATGCGGCCGAAGCCGGACAAGGCGTCTACGCCTTCCTGGATGCGCGCGCCGCCCGAGTCGTTGATGCCGATAATCGGAGCGCCCATCTTCAGGGCCATTTCCTGAACCTGGCAGATTTTATGAGCATGCATCTCGCCGAGAGAACCGCCTTCGACGGTGAAATCTTCGGCATAGGCGAAGACGAGACGGCCGTTTACGGTGCCGTATCCCGTCACGACGCCGTCACCGGGAATGTCTTTTTCCTGCATGTTAAAATTCGTGCAGCGATGGCGGATAAACTGGCTGATTTCCGTAAAGCTGCCTTCGTCGAAGAGCTTGTTCAGCCGTTCCCGCGCCGTCATCTTTCCTTGTGCGTGCTGTTTATCAATGCGTTTTTGACCGCCGCCCATTTCAATGGTTTTCAGTTTTTCATGAAATTGAGCGATTTTTTCTTGAACTGTAGCCATAATGCACCTCCATTGCAACATGTCGCATAGTTTTATAATATACCAAAAACAGCTTAACCATGCCGTTCATCCCATTAATTAGTGCTTATGAGTGCTTATAGGATTATGGAGCTATCTATTTGGTCTTGTAGAAAGTCGTACAAGCCGTCCCGATGCACCAGCCACCGTGAGCCTACACGGAAGGCTTTTAGTTTACCAGAAGCACACAAAGCATAAATTGTTGACAACGGGACACCCAATAGCTCATGGAGTTCCCGTGGCGTAAAGGTGATACGATTCTCCCACACATGGTTAGGGGTGGTAAGAAAAGATTCCTTTGGTAATTTGAGATAACCATTAAGCATTATATCACATTCTCCTTCCTATGAAAATATGACAAGGGAAAATAAAGATAAGCATAAGAACAAATAAAGGTATCTCTATAGATAATCATTAATAATCAACTATAGAGATACCTTATGAATCATTAATTAATAATCATTAATTAGACTATAGAAACTCATAAGAACCGTAATGAACTTATAAGACCATAAGGGCACTTATGAGTACAATAATTATTCATACAATACTATGTTCATGGATGCTGTATGGTTCTTATTGGTACTATATGTAACCTTTTGGCACCTTCTTCAATTAGTGCAACCAACCTAGACGTAGTGTATTAGTGCAACCAACCTATTTCACCTCGTGTCCCTTATGGCTTTAACCATTGCATGTCTATAATCAATATTTGCATATTCTTCCAACACGCTGACTTCCATCCAATGCTCAAGCTGTTCTTCCGTCAGTTCCATGATTTTATCTTCGTCTGCAACATCCATCATTTCCACAAAATGACCAACACCCATTGCTAGGGCATCCAGACGGTCATCATGGGGCAGGGCGTTCTTTTCCCTGCACAAACGGGTCATCTGGTACACAAGGGAATACTCGTACTTCTTTTCCGTAAATACCTTGTAGTCCGCTTCAATTATCGGACGGTTCACGATGAGCTTATGTCGCATCATGACAGGTTCAAGGGTATCAATAATACGAGCTTCCTTTTGGCCTGTGGATTTCACTTCTTCGATACCACAGGGATGAATTTTGTTGAATATCGGTGTCATGACTTTGGTAAACATACCATCCCCAAAGTTGGCTTCGACGATTACTAAGTCCACATCCCAGAATCTAGCACGTGTCGCAAGCTGGGTAAGCGTCAGGTCACTATAACCCTCACTGTATCCGCCGACATCCATCAAGAACAGGTATCCGTTCAGATACTTCAAGACCACGTAGGACGTCTCATCAGTGCCACGCCCACTAGGGTCAATCGCCATGATCGTGGTGTCATATGGCATCGTGTCGGGACTACGGGATAACTCGCTGTAGAAATAATCCCCCTTCATGGCCGTACAGGGAATATCCTTGATGAGGTTTTCACGTGATTTCGCCCAAGACCACTTCACGGACGATTCGTACATATCAAGGTCAGTAACGATGAGGTCAGACACTTTCAGAGGATACTTCTCGGCATCCGAGAGCCGTGTGTTGAGCATAAACTGTAATGCGAACCCAGCCTTGCCATAGGACAACGACCGCTTGAAGATTTCTTCCTCATTGAACCGCAAGGGGTCTGTAGGCTTGCCTTCGAGCGACGGGTCGTCCTTTAGCTTATTCCAGATAAATGGAGCAAGGTTCTGTCCATAGTGGTCTTCCACCTGATGCAACGCTGGGTACACGACAGGCCAGATACGGGTGATGTACCCACGGTCGCCTAAGATGTTATAGAGAGACGATTCCGTCTGTGGTGTCCCAAGGTATATAATGCGTCCATTCGGTTTCAAGATAGCATCAAATTCCTTGACGGCTTCCGACAGTTTTTCTCGCTGCGTCTGTGTCGCACTATTCTTCGGCACCTCTACGTCGTCGGCAATCAGGATGTCAGCACGGGTACCTGTAATCTGCCCTGTGATACCAATAGACTTTACCGACGGGGAAATGTCGGGAATTGCTCCCCCTACGTCAAAAATGTTCTGTGTGTCCAGCTGCTCCTTCGACGCTTTCATATCAGCGAGGAAGGGTATGGTGTGAATAATCTGCTTGATAAAGCGAGCATTGGCATCTGCACGGTCGCCAGAAGCCGACACAATTTCTACCTTTAGCTGCCTATTAAGCCATAAGCACCACACGACAAACGCACAGGTAATGAAGGATTTTGCCACCCCTCGAAAGCCCTCGATGATGATACGGTCGCTGGGTGGGTGTTGCAGATAGTTTGCAATGTCTACCTGTATGGGTGTAGGTGGCGGCAGGGAAATACTTTTCCATACAATATAAAGGAACGCCCAGAAATTCTCCTGAGCGTTCTCAATGTCACGTTTCGTCCATTCTGTTTTTCTTTCTATCATTCGACTAACCTCATCAAGTCAGGGATATTGGAAACGTCCTGCTGAATTTCCGTTACCCCTTCGGTTTCAATGGTAGTTAGGAAGTTGTTATCTTTAAGGAACTGCCGTACCTTAGCAAGGAATGCAGGATTTTTGCGCAATTCTGGGTCTTGAAGACCTTCTAATAGTGCTTGCACCTCTCCCTGAGCTAACTGGTCAAGAAGTTCCTTAGGAAGCTCAAAATTAGCCATTTTACCACCTCTTTCATAAAAACAAAAAGCTCCCGTAGGAATTTACACCTAAAGGGAGCAATACACACAAAAGTCCTACTCCTGACTGGGACTTTTTACAATTTTCACGTCATCCTTATATCTCTTTATGGCTGTATGGGGACTACACCCAAAACGATACGGGAATAAAGGACAACGAACCAAATCACACTTCATTACTTCTTGCGAACTTCCTGCACAGCAATCTAAACATTTTTCACGAATTGCAGACGCATAACTTACTGTGTCTGGGATATACATTAATCGCTTCATTTAATACACCACCCGACCAAGGCCACTCCTGCAAGAGCAGCCCACGTTTTATTCTGCCGTTCTTTGATCATCAGCTCGTGTTCCATTGATTCCATTTCGGTCTGCAATGTCGTTAAGGATTTCTTCAATTCGGTCAAATCGCTCTTTGCTGTCGTCAATGAGGTCTGTGCGTTCGTCAAGGCTTCCTTGCAATTCTCCAACTGAATCCTCAGCTCCGCTAACTTCGATTTGTCCTCGGTCGAGAGCTGCTCCAATCTCGTCAAGTTTTGCTCCAACACTGTCAGCTCCCATTTCAATTCGTTGTACTGTGTCACTGACAGGGTTATCGTCTGGGTGGTCGTGCTGGGAGTAGAGGTATACTCCGCCCCCAATGACAACGACGGCCAGCGGATACTTAACGCGCACAATTACAAAATATGTACGAAAAAAAGAACATCCAGAAACACATGACGAAAGAGAATCCTTAACAGAACTGTACCGAAAAATAGATAAAAAATAGCCTATCTTAATTGATAGGCTTTTCTTTTTATTTATGTTCTGTTATGTCTTTAAGAATATATTGTACAATAGGATATTCTTTTTTTAATGTAATTGGCCCTCTTTTACCTTGTGCGCCACTTTGTACTAAATCAGTAATAATTCGCCCCTGCAATAAAACAGGTTTAGTATGTGTATTATAACTAGGTATGGAAAATTTTTCTGTACCAAAACAATATATAGGAAAGGAATATACATAGCTATTATCTTCTAAAAACATATATACATCGTAAATTCTCATTTTCATTTTTTCATTTATAGGGTGCGTAAACTCGTTAGGTATTTTAGATATTAAGAGGATACATCGGTATGAATTAGGTGATCCTTCAATCGCTTCAAAATTACGTGTATCTACACCGCTATTATAAGGGCAATTATAAGCGATTATATTATACCTTGCGTCTTTTCCTGCTGCTAGTGTTATAATATCATTTATAACTATAGGTGTTTTATATGCATAACTATTTAAAGGGATAGTAACAAAAAGCATAAATAAAGTAATACAATATAAAAATTTACGCATAATAAATAACCTCTTTTTCACATGATGATACTTACATTTTACCGCATGTTTCCTAGCATTGTCTACTGGTTTTATATGCGTTCCTTTCGTACAGATGTTTTATAACAATTAAATAAACGTTTAATCGTCTTTTAGCCACCACACTACCATACCAGTCAAAACGTATAGATGCCCCTAGTCACAAACAGCACCATATTACTCCACTATCGCAAGCCTATAGATACACACATTTTCCCACGTCTCCACGTGTACCATTTATTAAACGCATTAGACACAAGCAGGGCGCTTGATGTACAATAAGCACACAATAAGCGCCACAACAGCCATTACGGCGCTACAATATGCGCATAATGATATATCAAAAGATTATGGCATATGTAGCTTGATGTATCGTATGGTATGCAAAATGTTCGCAATGAGTGACATATGGTCAGCTGGCAGTTAATATGATTCAATGCAGGCACCCCTACGGGGGAACACGCACGAATCCAATTCCATATATACCCACTCACAAATTTTTTAAAATTTTCAACTTAGGATGGTGATAACATGGCAACTAAAAGACGGAACAAAGGTGAAGGCAGCATCACACAACTATCCAATGGAAAATACAAGATGACAATTACCATTGGAAAAGGATTAGATGGTAAACAGAAACGTAAATCCATCACCGCAGCTACGAAAAAGGAACTATTTGATAAAGCAGCTTATGTAAAGGCGCAATATGGGGTGATGACACAAGCAGAAATACAAGCTCAGCTTAGCACCGAAACATATCGTGAGTTCTCAAAAAAGATGGCAGCATTACAAGAAGCTGGTCTGACGGAGAACACAAAGAACACCTACAATAATATAGACGAGAAATACCTATTACCCCGTCTAGGAGACAGCAGGATGAAGGACATAACACCTCACATGTGCGAAACTCTTATCTGTGATTTATTATGGCAAAATAAGCTTTCTGGATCTACTTTACGAGGCATAAAGTCCCGAATGAGCTATATGTTTAAACAAGCAGTAAAACGAGACATACTTGCTGTTAACCCACTAGATAAAACAGACATAACGTTGCCCCCTAAAAATAGGAAGGCACTTATGACCTTGCCTACAGTAGAAAAGATGCAGGAATTGTTGACATATATGAAAGAAAAAAGACCAAACTTATACCCCATGGTGTACACAGCCATCTACACAGGAATGCGTAGAGGTGAGCTGTTAGGGCTTAAATGGCCTTGTGTAGATTTCGATAAAAAGACTATTACGATCAATAATCAAATCACGGATAGAGGGAATAGCGATGCTCCTTTAAAAACAGAAACAAGCTATCGGACAATATATGTCAGCGATAAGCTATTAGCGGTATTGAAAGATGTTCCACACAAATCCCAGTACGTGTTCACCTCACCTGCTACAGGTACACACTATTCTAGGGGTGTCACTACAAATCTAAAAAATATCTTTAGAGAGGTAAATATGCCTGAACACTTCTCCATGCACGACTTGCGCCATTTTCATGCGACACAGCTAATTATGCATAATGCAAATATTAAAGTTGTAAGTCGGCGACTGGGACACAAGGATATTAAAGTGACACTCGACCTATATTTCAACTTCATGCCATCTATGGATGAAGAAGCTAGTCGCATTATGGACACCATCATAGACTAAAATCACCTTTCGCAAACTAAAGGATTTCTAACCTGGGCAATGCAGGTCACTTTAGTTAACTAAAGCTAATCTTAGTGCTTATAAGTGCTTATCGTTAGATTTTCGGGGATTATCAGAATAAGAATGGCTTAATGGAGCGGCTATTTAGCTACATTCTCCGTATTATGGCATAGTTTTATATTTTACCATAGAAACTCGCATTTTAACAGTATAGTACTTATATATTATAATACATTTTCACTCTATATAAAAGGCCGCCTTTTCTCTATGCGCCGGCCTTTTCCGTATGCTGGAATTTTATTTTAATATATACGAAATATACGTCGCGAATCCATTATAAATTAAAGAAAGGGCCCATTATTTTTAATATTTCCCATAGCAATACCAAACTATCTCGTCGGCATGAATAATAACATTTGCTACTTTTCCGCTTTTCCAGTACAATAAGAACAGTTTTTCAAAATGAAAAGAGGAGGAAGCCATGGATTACGATACGAGGGACAAAAAACGATATATACGCGCGTCCCGCTGGGTCAAGCCGGACCCGGACGTTCAGAATCCGACGCGGTACTACGCCGTCAGCAGAGGCCGGCGCATCGGTATCTTTACGGATTTCGCCAAATACGAAAGGGCTACGCAAGGCTTTAAGGGCGCCCGCTCCAAAAGCTTCAAATACTATAAGCAGGCCCGGCGCTGGCTCTATCGGGAACTGTTCGCCAAGCCCGGCGAGTATCCCCTCGAAAGGCGGCAGAAAAAAGAGCTGGCCCGCCGCAGGTCTTTATCCTCTCAAGTCAAGGACTTCATCCGTACCCTCGACGCCAGCCGCATCTACGCCGTCGACGTCGAAATGACCGACCTTTCCTCCGACGGCGAAATTCTGCAGGTTTCCATCATCAACGGCCGGAACGCCGTCATATACAACCAATATTTCAAGCCGGAACACCAAACGGAATGGGACGATACGGTACCCATTCACCACATCACGCCGGAACGCGTACAGGACGCCCCTTCCTTCAGCAGCTACGCCCCGCTGTTCAGCAAGCTGTTTGCCCAGGCCCAGCTTATCGTAGGCTACAATACGATGCAGGACGTGCGCATGCTGCAGCAGGCCGGCGTCGCATTTCCGCCGGCCCTGCCAATACTCGACGCCGGCGAAGCCTATTCCTTCATCCATTCGGAGCATCAGCCCGTGCGCTCCTACGCCAAGCTGAAGGACTGCGCCGCCCACTACGGCTACGGAGAAACCCAGTGGCACGACAGCCTGGCCGACGCGGCGGCGACGCTCTACTGCTTCCAGGCCATGCTGGACGACGAAAACGCCCTGTTCCAGCTGTTCCACGCCAATCCCTAAGGCAGACAAAACGCCCGCTCTTGCTTCTGAAAAGGCAAAAGCGGGCGTATCGTATATCTGTATCAGTCAAGCATGGCTCTTAGAGTTCCGGTTCAATCAAGCCGTATTTGCCGTGTTTCCGTTTGTATACGACGCTGATCGTATCGGTCTTGGAGTTTAGGAATACGAAGAAGTCGTGGCCTACGAGGTTCATCTGCAAAATAGCTTCTTCGACGTCCATCGGGCGGGCGGCAAATTTCTTCGTTCTGGCGATTTCAAAGGTTTCTTCCGGTTCCGCCGGCCCTTCTACCAAGGCGGCGTTGAAGGACGAGCCCTTCATGCGGCGAGCCAATTTCGTTTTATATTTATGGATTTGGCGAACCATCTTGTCGTATACCAAATCGATAGCGGCATACATATCGTCGTTCGCTTCGACGCCGCGGAGGACGACGCCGTCTACTTTCAAGGTAATTTCTGCAATCTTACGGTCTTTTTCAACGGAAAGCATTGCTTGTACGTTTACTTCGTTGTCGAAATATTTCGTCACTTTCTTTTCGCGTTTCAATACATAGTCTTTCAGAGCTTGCGTAATTTCTAAGTTCTTGCCTCTAACAGTTGTTGCCATAAAAATCCCTTCCTTTCCGTCGGGAAGTCCATCAGATACGATATGGCTTTCCTACCTCATGGTTGCTTCCCTTATATATATAATATTCCACAGGGATATAGGAAATCCTTCTTGTGATTTTAATTATTTTGCAGAAAACCTAAGGCCCGCAAGGGACAGAAGCGCTTCAGCCTTTCCGGCTCACGACCCGCAGTCAAATAAAGCCTGAGGCTCCGTGAATTCAAGCATGCCGTCCATCCCGCCTTCGCGGCCAATGCCGCTGTGCTTAAAGCCGCCGAAGGGCGCTGTCACATCGCGCGGCCCGTCGTTGATATAGACGTTGCCCGACCGGATACGCCGCGCCGTCGCGACAGCCTGCTCTTTCGGCCCCCAGACGGCGGCGTTCAGGCCGTACGGCGTGTCGTTGGCAATGGCTGCGGCCTCTTCTTCCGTGTCATACGTAAGGACACAGAGGACGGGGCCGAAGATTTCTTCGCGGGCAATGGTCATGTCGTTCGTCACATCGGTAAAAATCGTCGGATAGACATAATATCCCTTCTCCGGAGCCGGCGGCAATCCGCCTGCCAGCAGGGCCGCACCTTCGTCGATTCCCTTCTGGATATAGGAGCATACCGTCTGGAATTGATGCTCTGACGCGACGGGGCCTACCTTTACGGCCGGGTCGGTTGGATCGCCGACGACGTATTCCGGAAGCAGCTGCAGCAGCAGCCGTTCGACAGTCTCTTTATCGTCTTTCGGGACGACGAGGCGCGACAAGGCCGTGCAGGTCTGCCCCGAATTGAGAAAGATGGAATCGAGGCACATGCGCGCCGCCCCTTCGTAGTCTGCGCCTTTCAAAATAACGCAGGGCGACTTGCCGCCCAACTCCATGCTGATGCGCTTCATCGTCGCCAACGCCCTGCGGGCTACGCCGACGCCGGCTTCCGTCGAGCCCGTAAAGGATATCATGTTAATCAGGGGATGGTCGCACATGGCGTTTCCGATTTGACTGCCCCGGCCGGTTACGAGGTTGAACACGCCTTTGGGGAATCCGGCCTTATGAAAAGCCTCTGTCAGATAATAGGCGGCTAAGGGCGTATGCTGACTCGGCTTCAGCACAACCGTATTGCCTACGAGAATCGCCGGGACGACCTTCTGGATAATCTGCCCCAAGGGATAATTCCACGGCGTAATACAGCCGACGACGCCGACGGGCTCCCGGTATACCGTCGACTGGGGCAGGGTTTCCACCAAGGGAAGGCCAGCCGCCAAGTCGATATACGACTGGGTGCGCACGTATTGGTATCGGACGTGGCTGGCCGCGGCAAAGGACACGGGAGCTCCCAATTCCTTGACAATGCAGTCTGTCAGCTGCGGCTCCATCTCTTTAAAATACGTCAGCATCTTCTTCATGTACTCCATCCGTTCCGATAGAGGCGTCGCCGCCCAGGCCGGAAGGGCCGCTGCCGCAGCCTTCGCCGCTTTGTCTACGTCGGCGTCGTTTCCTTCAGGCACGCAGGCAAATCGCTCTTTATTCGCCGGATTTTCTACATCGATATAAGCTCCCGACGCGCTGGGAGTCCACGCTCCGTCTATGTACAGCATTTTAAAATTCATAAGGTTCACCTCGATTTTCTCTCATACGTATGCCAAAACTGCCGCACGAAGAACAGGATTTCCTTCATGTGGCAGCGCCTCGTTTCGTTTATCGGCAGAAACCATTGCCTCTGCCTATATGGAATATTTGCAAATTATACTTCCGTTTTCCATAACCCGTGGAGGTTGCAGTATGCGTATACGACGCCGGAAGTTCCTTCAAATTCGGCCTTCGGCGCTTCGCCGGGATTCAGATAGCGGATATCGACGGATGCATCCGATACCAGGGCAATCCATTCGATGTAATGCTTTTCTTCCATCGGATGCGTTACCGAGCCGACTTCTACTACCAGGCGGCCGTCTTCCTTCCGTACGGCCGGTACGTGTTTTTCTTTGGCAGCGTCTACAGAATCGGCGACTAAGCGAACCAATTTCTGACCGTCTACGACGATTTCCTGTTCAGCCTGAACGCCTACGACTGCTAAAATGGAATTATCTTTTTCATTGCGGTAAAATTCTACATGTTTCATGGTGAAATCTCCTTCATCTATGCGTAAAATAATTTTAAAATTTCTTTCTATCTAATAATTATTATCTCTTGCTATGGTCTTATTGTATACCATTTCAGTGGAAAAGTCAATAATAAATAACGATTATTTTTTATTATTTTCTAATGAATACAGCATGTTATGGTAAAATAATTACGGAGAAACTTTACTGTATAAAAGCGAAAAATATATAAAGCAACGCCAATATCAGTACCGGCACGCTTCCCTAAAAAAACTCATTTCAATCTGATAAGAATAGAACACGGGATATTTTCATTTCTATTAGGGCTTAGTCACGTTAATTAGAACAGTAGGACACGTCGTATGTCCACTCTTTTTGAAAAAAATAAGGCAACGGCAGATATATGACACCTGTCGTTACCCTAACATTTACTATAAAACCAATTATTTCTGCGCCGTTGCCGGAACAACGCGGACGGCTTTCACGCTTCGACGTCCGTACAGGCCATAGTATAAGAAAAAGCAGACGATGGCGATGACGCCGGCTACGGCGTATAACTGGGGGAACGTAAGCATGCGGTGCAGCATCCCCAAGACGTACGGCCCTACGCCAAGGCCCAGATCCAAGGCGACGAAATACGTCGACAAGGCCACGCTGACGCGGTGAGGCGGCGTCAATTTAATACATACGGCCTGTCCGTTCGACATAAACGTCCCGTATCCCAGCCCGACGAAAACGCCGGCCAGGAGAAGCTGCCATGCCGTACCTGTCGCATACAGCAGAAACAATCCGGCGGCCAGGCAGAGATAGCACGGATAGAGGACGTAATTTTCTCCCTTCCGGTCGAAGATAATGCCCGTCAGCGGCCTCGTCACCGTAATGACGACGGCGTACACGACGAAGAAGAACGTGCCAGCCTGTACGAGGTGAATTTCTCTGGCATAGGAAGCCAAAAACGTCAGTACGCTGGAATAGGCGAAGCCCATGAGGAATCCGATAAAGGAAATCGTCATGACGCGGCGTTCCACGTAATTATCGACAGATATGGCTTTCATATACGCCCGTTCTTCCTCGCTCAGTTCGATTTCGTCTACGTGGAGGAAGACGCAGCCGACGGCACAGGCAATGACTAAGACCGTGCAGAGGCCAATGATAAAGCGGAAGTCCGTAATCAGCATGAGGAACATGCCCAAAAACGGCCCGATAGCCGCGGCCAGGCTGGTGCTCAAGCCGTAATAATTGATGCCTTCGCCCCGTTTATCTGCCGGGATACAGGCGGAAATAATCGTGTTGGTAGCCGTCGAGACAATACCGTAAGCCAAGCCGTTCAGCAGGCGGATGATATACATGACGGTCAAATTCGGAATATAAAAGTATAATAATGTCGTAATCAGGTAAAATAAAATTCCTCCATACAAGGTGCGGCGGCGCGTATACAACTCGATGGCCTTGCCGAACTGCAGGCGCGCCAGCAGCGTGCCGACGATAAAGATGCCCGACGCCAGCCCGGCTTCGCTAAGCGACGCATTCAGCTGATCTTTCGCCACGACGGCGATAATGACCATGAGCAAATAATAAATCAAATACACGACGAAATTAATTCCCGTATCCAACAGGAAATCTTTATTCCATAGCGATTTCTGTTCCATACGTCTACATACAACTCCTTTACTTGAATTCAAGGAGAATTGTACTCCTTCGCGTATGGTTTGTATAACAGAAAAAAACGATGTTTGTCATAAAAAACGGCGATGTCACGACGGCACGTGATACGTCCTCCTCATATAGTCGACGAAGACCTGAATGGCCTCGTACCTGGGATTGCTCCGCTTGTACAGCAAGTAGCAAGGCAAAACGATAGGCGGGTCTACGTCGTACCAGCCGCCAACGACGCCCAGGGCTTTTAAAAAACGTTCCGGCAGCAGCGCGCCGATGCGGTTAGCCTGGCAATAATTCATCATTGCATAGGGCGTAGAAAACCAAGCCTGCGTTTGCAGCGGCAAGGACGTATGAGCCGATAAAAAGTGATTTAAATATTCGTTCATGACGTACTGCGGCGAATATTGGGCCAGAGGCTGCGAAGCGATGAAATCGGCCGTCGCAACCCCTCCGGAAACGACGATATGAGGCGCGTAGTACACGAGGGTTTCCTTACAGAAGCAGACTTGCTCATAGCCGTCGATATCCATAGAAGGCAGGCGAAATAAGGATATAATGTCGAGCTCGTCGTTTCGGAGCTTCTGCAGCAATTCCTGCGCTTCCAAATTATATACCTGAAAGGAGGCCCCGCTGTAGTGCTGCTGAAAATAGGCTAAATGGCGGTTCATATGAATATCGCCCAGCGACAGCATGATGCCGATGGAAAGAGGCTGGGCTCTGCCGTCCATAGAACGCACTTCGTCTAAGCAACCCTCTAATTCGTCCAATATGGGCTCCAGCCGCTGAAATAATAGTTCGCCGGCTTTCGTCAAATGGCTGCCGCGGTTCGACCGGGCGATCAGACGGACGCCGACGACGTCTTCCAGCTTTTTAATCTGCGCGCTGAACGCCGACTGCGTAATGTTGGCAGCGTTGGCCGCAGATGTAAAATTGCCGTATTTTCCATATATAATAAAATTTTTTAATTGCTGCATACTTGGTAATTCAGCCATAACGTCTCCTGTCGTACGTACAGAAAGAGGCATGCCGCGGCATGCCTCTTTCTATGCTACTATATACCTGTTCTTATTCTTCGTCTTCAGCAGCCAATTCTTCAAAAGCCTTGCTGGCCGCTTCAAATTCTTCTTCCGTCGGTTCTACGTAAACGGGTTCGCCGTCTTCTTCGTCGACGCGGGCGATGATAGCTTCCGCTTCGTCTTCGTTTTCGCAGATTTCAAGGAGCAGCGAAAAGATTTTGCCGTCGATTTCGACTGCGTCTACTTCCTGAAAATCTTTTTCTTCACCATCGGGACTGGTAATCGTAATGACCATTACTTCTTCCATTTCTTCTGTCATGTTATCCTCCTTGAGCGTCTAAATAATTTTGTAATATGAGAACAGCCGCCATTTTATCGACGAACTGTTTTCTCTTTTCCCGCCGTACATTGCCTTCCATCAGCACGTGTTCGGCCATGACGGTCGTTAGGCGTTCATCCCAATAGACAAAGTCCATATCTGGCATGACCTTTTTGAGTTCATCTACAAAGTGCTCGATCTTATCAATATTTTCGCTGTAGTCGCCGTTCATATGACGGGGACGGCCTACGACGATGCGGTGTACTTCCTTTTCGGCGACCAGCTCTTTCAGCCGCTGGAAGTCCTTTTTCTTGGAAACGCGCCGTATCGTCTCGACGCCCTGCGCCGTAATGAGCAAGGCGTCGCTGCAGGCTACGCCGATGGTCTTAGAGCCGACGTCTAATCCTAAAATCCGCATGTTCCTCCTATAAGCCGCGATGCTTTACGTACGAACGGACCAGTTCTTCAATGAGTTCGTCCCGTTCGATGCGCCGGATGTTGCTGCGGGCGTTGTTGTGGCTCGTAATATACGTCGGGTCGCCGGACAGCAAATATCCTACGATTTGGTTTACGGGGTTATATCCTTTTTCTTCCAATGCGTGATACACATCTTCTAAAATCATAGAAGCGACAGTCTGTTCTTCGTTTCTATTCCTGACGATCATCGTTTCGTCGCTGATTGCCATAGAATCACATCCTTTACGACATTGCGTATGTAAATACTTTTTATCCAATCAATTCGCTGACGGCAGCTTTACCAGCCTTCAGGGCTTCAGCCAATTTTTCCGGAGCCTTGCCGCCGGCCTGAGCCATATCAGGACGACCGCCGCCGTTGCCGCCGGCTGCCTGAGCCGCCGCCTTAATGATCTTGCCGGCATGGAGGCCCTTCTTCGTATCGGCTTTAGCGACCTTGCACACGAAGTTGACCTTGCCGTCATGAACTGCTCCGAGAAGGACGACGCCGCTGCCGACTTTGTCCATGATCGTATCGGCCAGCTCGCGCAGGCTGTCCATAGAATCGGCCTGGGCTTCCGCCGCTACGACGGATACGCCGTTGACGTCTTCCTTAGCGGCCAGCATATCGTCCATATCGGACATAGCCGCTTCCTTCTTGAGCTGCTGCAGTTCTTTTTCCGCCGCTTTCAGCTGCGCCAAAACCTGGGTTACTTTATCGGGAACCGCGTCGACCTTGGCTTTCAGCATGTCGGCGACGAGGCGCAGTTCCGCCGCGTCATGCTGCGCTTTCTGCAACGCAGCCGCGCCGGTAACGGCTTCGATACGCCGTACGCCCGTGCCCGTGCCGGATTCCGACAAGATGCGGAAGGTGCCGATGACGGCCGTCGACGGCACATGGGATCCGCCGCACAATTCGCAGCTGAAATCGTCGACCGATACGACGCGGACGACGTCGCCGTATTTTTCGCCGAAGAGGGCCATAGCGCCCTTTTCCTTGGCCTTGGTAATGGGCATTTCTTCTATATCGACGCGTACGTTCGCCAAAATTTCTTCGTTGACCAAGGCTTCCACTTCGGCCAGTTCGTCTGCCGTAACGGGCGAGAAATGAGTGAAGTCGAAGCGCAGGCGGTCCGGCGTAACGAGGGAGCCGGCCTGGTTGACATGGTTGCCCAGTACCTTGCGCAGCGCGGCCTGCAGGAGATGGGTCGCCGTATGGTTGCGGGCCATAGCCAGGTTGCGGTCCTTATCTACCTTGACGTCGACCATATCGCCGAGGCACAGGGCCCCTTCCTGAACGGTCGCCACGAGGTATACCAGGCCGTTCGGCAAGGCTCTGGCGTCCGTTACGACGGCCTTGCCTTCTTTTCCTTCCAGCATGCCCGTATCGCCGAGCTGGCCGCCTCCTTCGGGATGGAAGGGATTGTTATCGATGATGACCGTCACTTCTTCGCCGTCGCAGGCTCTCGCCACTTCTACGCCTTCCTTGCCCAGCATGACGACAGTCGCTTCAATGGCCGTCGGGTCGTTGACCAGCTTGCTCTGATCCAGTCTCGTCGTATCGGGCGTAGCCACTTTCGCCGACACGTCTTCGCGGGCGGCGCGGGCCCGTTCCTGCTGTTCCTTCATGGCGGCGTCGAAGCCGGCATGGTCGATGGTAATGCCGTTTTCACTGGCAATTTCTTCAGTCAGCTCGACAGGGAATCCGTACGTGTCGTACAGCTTGAATACGTCCTTGCCGTCCAGTTCCTTCGCCGGGCCGGCAGCGGCCATGAGCTGGTCGAGGAGTTCCGTCCCCTGGGCCAGCGTAGCGCTGAACTGCGTTTCTTCCGTATCGATAACTTTTTTGATTAATTCTTCATGTTCTTTCAGTTCGGGGTATTCTTCGCCGAGGATGCCGATCACCGTGTCGACGAGGCCGCTGAGGAACAATTCTTTAATTCCCAGCAGGCGGCCGAAGCGGACGGCGCGGCGCAAGATACGGCGCAGGACGTAGCCGCGGCCTTCGTTGGACGGCAGGATGCCGTCGCTGATCATGACCGTAATCGCCCGGATGTGGTCGGCAATAACCTTCATGGCCACTTTCTGATGAGGGTCGTTGTAATCGCCGTGGCAGAGGGCGATGACGTCTTCAATAATCGGGAAAATCAAATCCGTTTCAAAGTTCGATTCCTTCTGCTGGATAACCGAAGCCAACCGTTCCAGGCCGGCACCTGTATCAATGTTTTTCTTAGCCAGCGGCACGTATTCGCCGTCCTTGGTGCGGTCAAACTGGGTAAATACGAGGTTCCAGATTTCCAGATAGCGGTCGCAGTCGCAGCCTACGGTGCAGGTCGGCTGGCCGCAGCCCCGTTCCGGTCCCAGGTCGTAGAAAATTTCGCTGTCCGGTCCGCAGGGGCCTTCGCCGATTTCCCAGAAGTTGTCTTCAAATTTGAAGATGCGTTCGTCCGACAGGCCGATCATGTTATGCCAGTAATCGTAGGCTTCGTCGTCGTTTGGATAAATTGTAACGTACAGCTTGTCCTTGTCCAGCTCGAGGACTTCCGTCAGGAATTCCCACGCCCAGGCGATGGCTTCTTTTTTGAAGTAGTTGCCGAAGGAGAAGTTCCCCAGCATTTCAAAAAACGTATGGTGACGGGCCGTGCGGCCGACGTTGTCGATGTCGCCGGTGCGGATGCACTTCTGGCTCGTCGTGACCCGGTAGGACGGCGGTACGAGCTTGCCCGTAAAATACGGCTTCAGCGGAGCCATGCCGGCGCCGATGAGCAGCAGGCTCGGGTCATCCTGGGGAATCAGGGGAAAACTATGCAGAATCAAATGCTCCTTGCTTTTGAAAAATTCCAAATAGGCTTTGCGGATTTCATTACCCGTCATGTATTTCATCAACAACACTCTCCTGTATTCTTCATATGGAAAAATTATACGCTTATTTGCCCTCGTTGGGCAACCTTTTCCCTTATATTTTTCACTTATTTTTACAAATTTTTCATTATAAGGAATGGCTAGCAGAAGCCGCTCCTGGGACGCCGCCGGAGGAAGGGCCTCTTGCTAGCCATCGTATTCTATTTATCTGACCCGTTTGGCGCCGATATAGCGTTCGGACCAGTAGCCGCTTTTCAGGCTGTCTACGCGGATACCGCCGCTGCTCGTCGCGCTGATGAAGTTGCCGTCGCCGACGTAAATACCCGTGTGGGACACGCCCGGCTCATATGTCGTAAAGAAAACCAAATCGCCCGGTATGAGCTCGTTTTTCCGCACGCGGAACCCCATGCGGTACTGCTCGTCAGCCATGCGCGGCAATTCGATGCCGTTGTGGGAAAAGACGTATTTCGTAAAGCCGGAGCAATCGAAGCCCTTAGGCGTATTGCCGCCGAACACATAGGGCACGCCGATGTACTGGTACGCCGAATCGACGAGCTGATGGCCGATGTGGTCGGAGCCCTTGAGGCTTTTCAGCTTCGTATACTTCAGCTTGGACGTCTTGTCGGCCTTTTTAGCCTTGGCCTTTTTGACAGGTTTCTTCTTGCTCTTTGCCGGCTTCTGCACGGCTTTGGAGCCGCTGTCCTTCGGCATAAGAGTCCGTTTGCCCGTCAGAAGATAGTACGTCCAGCCGCCGACCTTGCCGCTGACCTGTATTTTCTGATCCTTCTGGAATTTAGATACGGCTTTGGCCATATCCTTGGAAAATACGCCGTCGGCTTCGACGTCGTAGCCCCGCTTGATCAGCTGCTTCTGAAGAAGCAGCACTTCGCCGCCCTTATCGCCTACGGCGTAATAATCGGCGGCTCCGACAGGAAGAGCCATGGCAGCCAGCACGGCGGCCAACATCCATATCCGTTTTATTTCGTTTCGCATACAAGCTCCTTTCCGTCTCCGAAACGGCCCGGCCGTTCCGTACCCCGTGAGGATTCGACTACTATCGGTTGCGTTCCTCCAGTTCGCCGCGTCCGCCCAGCTCAGCCCGCAGCCAATAGAGGGGACGCTGCTTTACTTCTTCAAAAATACGGCCTATATATTCGCCTACGATGCCGATGAACATGAGCTGAAGGGCTCCTAAGATGCAGATGACGACGATGACTGTCGTCCATCCCGGCGCAGCCGAGCCGACGGCGCTGGAATACAGGGCGTGCAGTATGATAAGGACGCTCAAAAAGGCGCTGACCAAGCCGGCGTAAAAGGATATGCGCAGCGGTATCTTCGAATAGGCCATGATGCCGTCTAAGGCAAAGTGCAGCATTTTCCGCACGGAAAATTTTGATTTTCCGGCAAACCGCGGCGGCGCTACAAAGTCGACGGTCTTCTGCTTGTAGCCGATATCACCGATCATTCCCCGGATAAACCGGTCGTGCTCCCGAAACAACTTAAACGTCGCCAGCACGCGCTTGTCGATGAGGCGGAAATCGGAGCCGCCCGGCGCGATGTGCACCGGAGACAAGGCGTTCAGCAGGCGGTAATACCACTTGGACGTTTGCCGCTTGAGAAAGCCTACGCCCTTCGTGTCCTTGCGTATCGTCTGCACGACGTCGTAGCCTTCCCGCCAATACTGAACCAGCTGGGGAATCATTTCCGGCGGGTGCTGCAGGTCGCCGTCCATCGTGACGATAGCATCGCCTCTGGCGTGGTCCATGCCGCAGGTAATGGCCAGCTGATGACCAAAATTACGGGCCAGCAAAAGCGCACGCACGTGCTCGTCCTGCTGGGTCAGCCGGCTGAGCAGCAGCGGCGTCGCATCCCTGGATCCGTCGTCGACAAATATAATTTCATATTCCATGTCCAGATTCTGAACTGCCTTTGTCGCTTCTGTATAAAACTTCTCAATGTTTAATTGTTCATTGTATACAGGAACGACAATGGACAGGAGCTTCCGGGCTTTCCCCTCAAAAAGGCTCATCGTTAACTATACCATCCCTACCAACGTACTGCCAAAACTTACAAAGTATAGAACCGGTAATCTGCCGTTTACGAATTACCGGTTGCGATATGCTGCATACGTTTTTTAATTTTTCATCTGATGAACAGCTGCTTTATCTAATTTATTATAGCAAAAACGCCCCCGTTTTTCCAGTAAATTACTGTAAAACTCGATATAACAGGCGGCTTTGCTGCCGCTTCGGCCTTATAAAAAACATCCGGCGCCGCAATAGGACGCCGGATGTACGCAATGCCTGCGGCATCACGGAAGGCTGCTCGCTTCGTCCAGGCTCATGAGGATGCGTTCTAACAACGCCGCGCTGCCTTCCTTCTTCAAGGAAGAGTGGACAACGGCGTCATGGCCCGTCGGAAAGATCTGGTTGAGCATTATCATATTTTTTCTTTTTTCACTGGCCTTCAGCTTATCGGCCTTCGTCCCGACAATTTGCAGGGGAACGCCATGTTCCGACAGCCATTGATAGGCCTGCCGGTCGATATCCAGTCCGGGATGGCGCAGGTCGACGAGCAGGCACAGCATGACCAGGTGAGGCGACTGGGTGACGTATTCGCCGATAAAGTCGCTCCACATCTGCCGCTTTTGGCCGCCAGTCCGGGCAAAGCCGTATCCCGGCAAGTCGACGAGGAAAAAGGGCGTGCGGCGAATCGCTTCGCCGTCTTTTTCCCGCAGCTCGACGCTGAAGTAGTTGATGGTCTGCGTTTTTCCCGGTTCGCCGCTGACCCGGGCCAGGCCGCGGTAGTTGCACAGAGAGTTGATGAGGCTCGACTTCCCTACGTTGGAACGGCCTAAAAAGGCGATTTCCGGCAAACCGCTGTCGGGATACTGATCCTTGCGGACAGCCGACGCCGTATATTTCGGATTGATTATTTGCAAGCTCTTTGCCATTATGAGTTCACCAATGCCTGTTCTAATACTTCATCCATATGATGTACAAATACAAAGGTCACGTCGTCCTTTACCGACTGAGGCACGTCGTCCATATCGCGCTTATTCTCTTCCGGCAGCAAAATCTTTTTGATGCCGGCCCGATGAGCCGCAATGACCTTCTCCTTGATTCCCCCGACGGGAAGAACCGTGCCCCGCAAGGTGATTTCGCCGGTCATGGCCACGTCGTGCCGCACAGCCTTGCCCGTCAGGGCCGAGGCCAGGGCTGTAGCCATCGTAATGCCCGCTGACGGCCCGTCCTTTGGAATCGCTCCTTCAGGCAGATGGATGTGCAAATCCAAATGAGAATAGAAATCTTCCGGCAGCCCCAGCTCGCCGGCGCGGCGGCGGATGTAGGTCATACCGGCTTCAGCCGATTCCTTCATGACGTCGCCAAGCTGTCCCGTCAGCAGCAGGCTGCCCTTGCCCTTGACGGCGACGGCTTCCGTTTCCAGTACTTCGCCGCCGACCTGCGTCCAGGCCAGCCCTGTGACGATGCCGACTTCGTCGGCCTTGTTGACCTTCGTCGGCAGATATTTAACCGGGCCGAGAATCGTCTGGAGATTTTTCATCGATACGGTAAGCGGCGTTTCTTCTTCCAGCAAAATCGACTTGCCTACCTTGCGGCATACGGCGCCGATGGTCTTTTCCAGAGTGCGGACGCCCGATTCGCGCGTATACCCCTGGATAATCGTCTTCAAGACGGCCTCGGAGAAGCGGGCCTGGCTGGCCTTGAGGCCGTTTTCCTTGAGCTGCTTCGGCACGAGGTACTGTTTGGCGATCTGTACCTTTTCTTCTTCCGTATAGCTCGTAAATTCGATAATTTCCATGCGGTCCAGGAGCGGCCGGGGAATATCGCTGACGACGTTGGCCGTCGTAATCCAGAAGACCTTGGACAAATCGAAGGGAATATCGAGGTAATGGTCGGCGAAGGAATTGTTCTGTTCCGGGTCCAATACTTCGAGAAGGGCTGCCGACGGGTCGCCGCGCATGTCCGACGTCATCTTGTCGATTTCGTCAAGGAGGAATACGGGGTTCTTGACGCCGGCTTGCTTGAGGCCCGAAATGATGCGGCCGGGCATCGCGCCGATATAGGTGCGGCGGTGGCCTCGGATTTCCGCTTCATCCCGCACGCCGCCTAAGGAAATGCGGACGTACTTGCGGTTCATGGCCCGGGCAATCGAACGGGCGATGCTCGTCTTGCCGGTGCCCGGAGGGCCGACAAAGCAGAGAATCGGCCCTTTCAAACTGTGCGTCAGCTGGCGGACAGCCAAATATTCGATGATGCGGTCCTTGACCTGCTTCAAGCCGTAGTGGTCTTCATCCAAAACACTCTGAGCTTCTTTCAAATCGAGGCGGTCTTTCGTTTCTTTTTTCCAGGGAAGTTCCAACGCCAAGTCCAGATAGGTGCGGATAATCGCCGACTCCGCCATCATAGGCGGCATAGAATCGAGGCGGTCCACTTCTTTGAGAAGGGGCTCTTCGATCTTTTTCGGCAGCTTCATCTTATGAATCTTTTCCCGCAGCTCCTGCGTTTCCGTATCCTTATCGACCTTGTCGCCTAATTCGCGGTGAATGGCCTTGATCTTTTCCCGCAGGTAGTATTCCTTCTGCTGCTGGTCCATCTTGCTCCGCACTTCCATGTTGAGAGACGATTCCAGATTGGCAATTTCTACTTCCGTGTCGAGGAGGATCATGACGCGGCGCAGACGGGCCTTGACTTCGGCCATTTCCAAGATCTGCTGGCGCACGACGAGGCGCAGCGGCAGCTGGGACACGATAAAGTCGGCCACGGCGCCGGGTTCTTCAATAGCCTTGGCCTTTTCCCGGATTTCTTCACCGTTGCGGACGTTTTCCAGCCAGTCGGAAAACTGCTTCAATACGACGCGGCGCAGCGCTTCTTCTTCTATAGAATCGTCTTCAATTTCGTCGACCTTGACAGCGGCTACTTCCAGATAATTCTTCTTTTCAGAAAAGCCCTGGAGCTGCACGCGGTCAATCCCGTCGACAAGGATGCGCACCAGCCCGCCAGGAAGGCGGAGAAGTTGCTGAATCCTGACCAGGGTACCGCACTGGTACACGTCGTCAAAGCCCGGGTCGTCTACTTCTTCATCTACTTGAGCCGAAACGACGAGCAGCCGGTCATGTTCCATGGCATAATCGACGGCAGCCAGGGATTTTTCCCGGCCAATGTCGATGTGGCTGAGCAGTTTCGGATATACGACAATGCCCCGCAAGGGAACGAAGGGCATCGCTAAAATCGAATTTTCATCCATGATGTATCACCTTCTTTAGTCTAAAAATAAAACTCATTTCCGACTGAGAGAAATGAGTTTTATTTCCATATTATATCATTTTACCTGTTTTAATACAAGGTCAGGCTCTGTTCCTTTTGTGACGCAGTCTTCCGTTACGACGCATTTTTCCACGTCGTGACGGCTCGGCACGTCGAACATGACGTCCAGCATGATCCGTTCGATGATGGAACGAAGGCCGCGGGCGCCGGTGTTGCGGCGCAGGGCTTCCTTGGCGATAGCCTGCAGGGCTTCAGGAGTAAATTCCAGCTCTACGTCGTCCATATCCAGCATCTTCTGATACTGCTTCACCAAGGCGTTCTTCGGTTCCGTCAAAATGTGAACCATCGCCTCTTCGTCGAGAGGGTTCAGTGTGACCAGTACGGGAAGACGGCCGATCAATTCGGGAATGAGGCCGAACTTCTGCAAGTCCGTCGGGATGATTTCCTTCAGGAGCGATTCCATGGAATGCTCTTCCTTCGAATGGATATCGGCGCCAAAACCCATATTTTTATCCGTCGTCCGGTTCAAAATGGTCTTGTCGATGCCGTCGAAAGCGCCGCCGCAGATGAACAGGATATTGGTCGTGTCAATCTGCAGCATTTCCTGATGGGGATGCTTGCGCCCGCCCTGAGGCGGCACGCCGGCTACGGTCCCTTCGAGGATTTTCAGCAGCGCCTGCTGCACGCCTTCGCCCGATACGTCGCGCGTAATGGACGGATTTTCCGATTTGCGGGCAATCTTGTCGATTTCGTCGATGTAGATGATACCCCGTTCGGCCTTGGCGATGTCGTAGTCCGCCGCCTGAATCAGCTTGAGCAGGCAGTTTTCCACGTCTTCGCCGACATATCCTGCTTCGGTCAGGCTCGTCGCGTCGGCAATGGCAAAGGGCACGTCCAGCAGCCGGGCCAGGGTCTGGGCCAGCAGCGTCTTGCCGCAGCCCGTCGGCCCTACCATGATGATATTGGATTTTTGTAATTCTACGTCTTCTACTACACTGTTTGTCTGCAGTCGTTTGTAATGATTATATACGGCGACAGCCAACGTCTTTTTAGCCGCTTCCTGACCGATGACGTATTCGTCCAGCGTCTCCTTGATTTGGCGCGGCGTCGGCAGATCTTTCAGTTGGAAGTCAGAAGATACTTCTTGCTTTTCTTCTTCCAAGATGTGCTGGGCAACGGCGATGCATTCGTCGCAGATATACACGCCGGGACCGGCGATCAGCTTCTGCACCTCGTTTTGCGAGCGGCCGCAGAAACTGCATCTCGGTTCGTTATTTCTATCGTTCACAGCGTCTTCCTCCTGTATGGCCCGTTATTTCGCTTCTTCGTGAGGGCGGACGAGAATTTCGTCGACGAGGCCGTAGGCTTTGGCGTCTTCGGCCGTCATGAAATTATCCCGTTCCGTATCCTTCTGAATAACGTCTATGGGCTGTCCCGTGTGCTTGGACAACAGGCCGTTCAATTCCTTGCGCATGCGCAGGATTTCGCGGGCGTGGATTTCGATTTCTGTAGCCTGTCCCTGAACGCCGCCTAAGGGCTGATGAATCATGACCTGCGAATGGGGCAGGGCAAAGCGCTTGCCCTTCGCGCCGGCAGACAGCAGGACCGACGCCATGCTCGCCGCCGAGCCGACGCAGATAGTCGACACGTCGGGCTTGATGTACTGCATCGTATCATAAATAGCCATGCCGGCCGTGACTACGCCGCCGGGGCTGTTGATGTACAAGTGGATATCCTTATCCGGGTTATCGGCTTCCAGGAATAACAGCTGGGCGATAATGATGTTAGCCGTCGTATCGTCAATGGGACCGCCTAAAAATACAATGCGGTCTTTGAGCAAACGGGAATAAATATCGTAGCTCCGTTCGCCCTGCGCCGTCTGTTCGACGACAATGGGGACATACATACTCATAAAAACACCTCCGGAAATTACGCTTCCGGTTTGTCTTCAGCCGTTACCTGTTCTACGGCAGGTTCTTCAGCTTTTGCTTCTTCGTTTGTATCGACAGCATTCTTCAAGATGAAGCTTGCGGCCTTTTTGCGGCCGACAGACTGGACAAGCATCGGAACGCGATGTTCTTTCATAATAATTTTGTAAACTTCTTTCGGATCGGCGCCGAAGTTCTGAGCCATCGTGATGATTTCGGCCTGGAGATCGATATCCTTTACTTCGATGTTTTCAGCTTTGGCGATAGCTTCCAATACGAGGTCCATCTTGACGTTTTCTTTGGCCGGTTCGGCATACTGTTCTTTCAGTTTGTCCATATCCTGGCCCATGTATTTGAGGTAATCGTCAAGGTTCATGCGCTGCGTTTCCAATTTCATGGACAGTTCTTCGATCATCTGGTCAATCTTGTCGTCGATCATGACCTGGGGAATGTCTACTTCTGCAGCGTTGACGGCAGTCTTTAATACTTCGGAATTGAATTTTTCCAAAGCCTGGAAGGAAGCTCTCGATTCGAGGCGTTTGCGGATGTCGGCCTTCAATTCGTCGACCGTATCGAATTTGCCCGCTTCTTTTGCAAATTCGTCGTTAATAGCCGGCAGCTCGCTGCGTTTTACGTCGTTGACTTTAACGGCGAAAACGGCTTCCTTGCCAGCCAGGGATTTTTCAAAGTAATCTTCGGGGAACGTGACGGTTACGTCTTTTTCGTCGCCTGCCTTGCAGCCGATGAGCTGGTCTTCAAAGCCGGGGATGAAGCTGCCCGAGCCGATCTGCAGCGGATAGGCCTTGCCTTCGCCGCCTTCAAAGGCTACGCCGTCGACGGTGCCCTTGAAATCGATAACGGCAAAGTCGTCTTTTGCGATTTCCGTTCCTTCCGGAGCTACGACGAGCTTGGAGTGCTGCTTCTGCAGGTTAGCCAATTCTTTCGCTACGTCTTCGTCGCTTACGGCAACGACGTCTTTAGCGACTTTGATGCCCTTGTATTCGCCGAGCTTGACTTCCGGCTTTTTCGTAATCGTAGCTTCGAATACGACGTCCTTGCCCTTTTCGTCGCAGATGACGTTGATTTCAGGGTCCGTTACGGGAACGATGTCTTTTTCTTTCAATGCGTCGCTGTACGCTTTATTGGCAATGGCTTCGAAGATTTCCTGTTTCACAGCGTCTTTGCCCAAGAAGCTTTCCAGCACCATGCGCGGTGCTTTGCCTCTGCGGAAACCGGGGATATTCACGCGGTTTGCCAAGTTTTTGCAAGCTGCTGCAGCCGCTTTCGAAGCGTCTTTTGCAGGCACTTCAATGTGCAGGGTTACTTTGTGCTGGTCTACTTCGTTAACTGTTACGTTCATTCTAACTATGTCCTCCTCATGGGCCCAAAAGCCCTAATTTATCTCTAAATTACCATATTACGCTCTACATCATACCACAAGTTTACTTTTTTTACAATATAAAAGTAGGAGACAGGCTGGGCGGGCCTTTGACTTTCAAAGTTCTGCCTCCCTGCCGTCTCCTACTGTCCGCTATGCCGCCGTGCGTCTTACCGCAGTTCGCAGCCGAGCGTTTCTTTCAATTCTGCAATGATCGCGTCGATAGGACCCTGAATATCGCTGTCCGTCAATGTCCCCGTTTCCGAACGGAATACGAGGGAATATGCCAGGCTCTTGAATCCCTTCGGTACCTGTTTGCCCGTGTACATATCAAAGAGGTGCACCGCTTCGAGGTACGGGCCGCCGTCCTTCTGAATGACGCCGATGATGTCGGCGTTGGACGTGCCGATCGGAGCCAGGAAGGCCAAATCGCGGCTCGACGCCGGGAACTTGGCGACCTTGTGGTAATCCGGAATCAGGTTGATGAGCGGCAGGATATCAGTCAAATTCATTTCAAAGACGTATACCGGTCCGGCTACGTCGTAGTTGTCGATGACCTTCGGATGAAGCTCGCCGAACTGGCAAAGCACCTTGCCGTCCTTGACGAATTTCGCCGCCTTGCCCGGATGGAGGGGCGCGAAATCAGATACTTCCAAGTCGGCCTGAATACCCAGGCTGGAAAGAATCGTTTCCACGATGCCCTTTATGTCGTAGAAATCGTACTGTTCCGCTTTGTTCGGCCATTCGCCGGTCTGACGCTTGCCGTACAGGAGGCCTGCAGCGTACATTTCCTGTACGGGCAGCTCCGTAATGGGCAGCGATTTCGGCTTATAGACCGGAGCGATTTCATAAATGCCGACCGATTCGTTCTTTACGGCCTGATTGCGTACGAGGACGTCCATGAGGGACGGCAGCAAGGTCGTGCGCATCCACGGGAATTCTTCCGTAATCGGGTTGAGAATCGGAACGGCTTTGTATACGTCGTCCCCTTCGGGGAAGAGCATTTTTTTCAGCGAGTCGGGATGAACGAAGCTGAAGGTAACCGTTTCGTTCAAGCCGCAGCCGTTGAGGACGGCCGAGACTTTTTCGCTTACCTGATGGTGATAGCCTTCTTCCCCTTTGCTGATGTTGGACCAGGGGCGCGTCGAAGGAATGTTTTCATAACCGAAAATGCGGGCGACTTCTTCGGCGATATCCGGCATTTCCGTGCAGTCGCGGCGATAAGACGGAACGACAGCCGTCAGCGTTTCGCCGTCTTTTTCGATAACGAACTGGAGCGTTTCCAAGATGTGAATCATCTGTTCCTCCGGAATCTCCGTGCCGAGGAAGGCGTTGACCTGGGCAGCCGTAAAGGAAATGCGGACTGTCTGCTGCGGCCGGGGATACACATCGACGACGCCCTGGGCTACGTCGCAGGCGCCCATCTGCTGCAGGAGCTGGGCACAGCGGTCGAGGGATGCAATGCAGCCTTCGGCGTCGAGGCCCCGTTCAAAACGGGCCGACGCTTCAGAGCGCAGGCCGAGGGACCGGCCGGTGTGACGGATACTCGACCCTTTGAAGGAAGCGCATTCGAGGATAACCGTCTTCGTATCGGCTGTGACTTCCGAGTCATAGCCGCCCATGATGCCGGCGATGCAGCACGGCTTCGCCGGGTCGGCAATGACCAGCATGTTGCCGCTGAGCTTGCGGTCGATGCCGTCAAGGGTCTTCATATCTTCGCCTTCCTTGGCCCGCCGTGCGATGAGATGATGGTCGACGACGTGGTCGTAGTCATATGCATGCAGGGGTATGCCCAGCTCGATCATGACGTAATTCGTCACGTCGACGACGTTGTTAATCGGACGAACGCCGGACTTGCGCAGGCGCTGCTGCATCCATAAGGGCGATTTGCCGACCTTGACGTTGACCAGCAGACGAGCGGCATAGCGGCTGCACAGTTCTTCGTCTTCGATGGAAACCTTGACCTTTCCGCTGATGGATTCTTCGCATTCGTCGACGACGATATCCGGATATTTGGCTTCCTGATTGCTCAGTACGGCAAATTCACGGCTCAGGCCGACCATGGAGAAGCAATCGGCGCGGTTCGGCGTCAATTCGTATTCGTATACGACGTCCTGCAGGGCCAGATATTCTACAGCGTCGACGCCTACGGGCGTGTCGTCCGGCAAAATCCAGATGCCGTTCCGTTCTTCCGGCAGGAGCACGCTGTCGTCAAATCCCAGTTCGTGAGCCGAGCAGAGCATACCGTTCGATTCTACGCCGCGCAGCTTGGAGCGCTTGATCTTGACGCCGCCGGGAAGATGAGAGCCGTGGACGGCGACGGGAACAACCTGGCCTTCCCGCACGTTGGGAGCGCCTGTGACGATTTGCAGCGTTTCACTGCCTACGTCGATTTGGCAGACGACTAATTTATCGGCGTCGGGGTGCTTATCAATTTTCAAAATCTTGCCGGTGACGACCTTTTTGATTTCCGTCCCCCAGTGTTCTACCTGTTCGACAGGAATCCCCGAAATGGTGAGCGTATCGGCAAAGGCCTGAGGGTCCTGCGTCATATCTACATGTACATAATCCTGCATCCATAACAAAGAGCTTTTCATCGTTTTCGTACCTCCTAGAACTGGTTCAAGAACCGCATGTCGTTTTCATAGAACAGGCGCAAGTCGTCGATTCCGTATTTCAGCATGGCAATGCGTTCGACGCCCATGCCGAAGGCGAAGGCGCTGACCTGATTGGGGTCATAGCCGTTCATGCGGAGCACTTCAAAGTTGGTCATGCCGCAGCCGAGGATTTCCAGCCAGCCCGTGTGCGAGCAGACGCGGCAGCCCTTGCCGCCGCACATGACGCAGGAAATGTCGACTTCGGCGCTCGGTTCCGTAAAGGGGAAATAGCTGGCGCGGAAGCGTACCTTCGTCTGCGGGCCAAAGATGTCGCGCAGGAAGTCTTCCAGCATGCCTTTTAAGTCGGAGAAGCGGATGCCCTTGTCGACGATCATGCCTTCCATCTGATGGAATACAGGCGAATGAGTCGCGTCGTAGTCGCAGCGGTATACCTTGCCCGGCGCGATGATTTTAAACGGTTCGTTCGGTTTGTGAGCCTGCAGCGTCCGCGCTTCCAGCGGCGACGTATGAGTCCGGAGCAGGATGTTCTGCGTTACGTACATAGAATCCTGCATATCCCGGGCCGGATGGTCTTCCGGCAAGTTCAGGCTTTGGAAATTATAGTAATCCGATTCGATGTCCGGACCTTCTACGATGGAAAAGCCCATGTTCAGGAAGGACTGTTCCATAAGACGGCGCGTCAAATGAAGGGGATGTTCGTGACCCATGACGGGTTTTCTGCCCGGCAGGGTAATATCTATCTTTTCCGACTGGATTTTCATTTCCAGGGATTTTTCCTTGAGTTCTTCCATACGAGCTTTCAAATGGTCTTCGATGATGCCCCGGGCCGTATTGACAAGCTGGCCGACCTGAGGCCGTTCTTCCTTGGAAAGATTTTTTAAATCCTTCATAATAGACGTCAGCTCGCCCTTTTTGCCCAAGTATTTGACGCGTATGTTCTGCACGTCCTGCAGAGCTTCGCTCTTGGCTATTTGTTCGTCTACTGCCGCTTTGATAGCTTCAATCTTATCGCTGATCATCGTCATTGATATATTCCTCCTCTAATACAAATAAAAAAAACTTCCGCCCCATGCAGGGGCGAAAGTTTTAATTCCGCGGTACCACCCTAATTGTGTCTCTCGCATTCTGTAACGGGAATACCCGTCCTGCCTACTCTGTTCAGCAGGAAGCTCGAAAGTGAACGCCCTGAATCCTCCGGGTGAAAGCTCTCAATCTACGGCTCTCACTTCCTGTAACCGGCTGCAAATCCAGTCTCTCTTTCTCATCGCCATAATACCCTATGCGGGGCTGTAACGTATATATTGTATCAATATAACGTCTTATTTGCAATAACCAAACGCTGAATTTGGTTCGTGCCTTCGTAAATCTGCATGATCTTAGCGTCGCGCATGTATTTTTCGACAGGATATTCTTTAATATATCCATAGCCGCCCATAACCTGTACGGCGTCGGTCGTAACGCGCATCGCCACGTCGGAAGCGTTGCATTTGGCAATGGCCGCTTCGCGGCTGAATTCCATGCCCTGGTCCTTCATCCAGCAGGCGCGGTGTACCAGCAGGCGGGCGCCTTCGATCTGCATAGCCATGTCGGCGATCATGCTCTGTACCATCTGGAACGAAGCGATGGGCTTGTCGAACTGCACGCGGACCTTGGCGTATTCGCAGCAGGCGCGGAAAGCAGCTTCGGCAATGCCGACAGAAACGGCGCCGACGAAGGGACGAGCCGCGTCAAGAGTATTCATGGCAATGCGGAAGCCCTGGCCTTCGCGGCCGAGACGGTCTTCCACGGGGACGAAGCAATCCTGGAAAATGAGTTCCGTCGTATTGGAAGCGCGGATACCCATCTTATTTTCTTCCTTGCCGATGGTAAAGCCCGGCGTACCCTTGCGGACGATGAATGCCGTCAGGCCGCGGACGCCGCCGGTCTTGCGCGTATTGGCGAATACGACGAAGACTTCGGCCAAGGCGCCGTTCGTAATGAAGCATTTCGTGCCGTTCAGGATATAGCCCTTTCCGTCTTCGGTCTTGACGGCGCGGGTCGATACGGAACCGGCGTCGGAGCCCGTGCCCGGTTCAGTCAAGGCGAAGGCTGCCAAATTATCCTGGTTGATGATATCGAAATACCGTTTTTTCTGGTCGTCGTTGCCGGCGATGATAACCGGGTAGGAGGCCAAGGCGTTGGCGGCGACCGTCGTAGCTACGCCGGCGCATCCCTTGCCTAATTCTTCATAAATGCCGGCAATCGTAACGGCGTCTAAGCCGGCGCCGCCGAATTCTTCCGGAATCGCTACGCCCAATAGCCCCTGGGCGGCTAATTTTTCCAACAGGCCTTCGTGCAGTTTTCCCGTTTCATCCATTTCAGAAGCATAGGGAACGATTTCCTTTTCTACTAAATCGCGGACGACTCTGATAAGTTCCTTTTGTTCGTCGTTATAAGCAAAATCCATTGTACTGACCAACCTTCCTTGTTTTTACGTTAGTTAAAGCATGCCAATGATATAAAAAGAAGACCGTCCCTTGACGACGACTGCACCCTGTTCGTTAAAACATTCGCATTCGACGACGATCGTCTTGCCGCCGTGATGAACGACCTGGCCGACGCCGTTCAGGCTTTCGCCGGAATTGACGCGGCGGATATAATTCATATTAATCTCCAGCGTCGTAACCTTGTAGCCCAGAGTACGGCTCGCCATACCCATCAGGGTATCGCAGAACGCAGCCAAAACGCCGCCCGAGGCGATGCCCCGGTAATTGCATAGATTCGGCGTAATTTCAAATTTAAGACGCACCCAACCTTCGGCGAAATCTTCGATCTTGCAGGGAAGATTTTTAAAATAGTGCTTCGGGTCCCGCATATCTGAATAAATGCGGCTAAGCCGTCTCTGCAGCTCTGCGTTCACATCTACATCTATGGGTTTATCAGCGGTCATGTCCCTCTCCACCTCCAAACGCATAGGGTCCGGTTACAAAAAACGTGCCCTTTCCATGAGCTAAATACCGGTCGTTGTTGTCATACAGGTCGCACAAGGCAACCATCGTCGTATGGCCGTTGTGAATGACCCGCGTTTCAGCGCGGATGACCGTATTGGAAAAAGCAGGACGAAGAAAATTCATGGACAAATCCAACGTGAGCACGGCTTTTCCATACACGGCGCAGGCCGTTTCCATCGCGGAAGCCGACATGGAATACAGGACGCCGCCGTACAAGGTGCCGTTGGGATTATCCCATTTCGTCCCTTTGTTTTGAAACTCTAACACCGTCAGTTGTTTATCTGCTGCAATGACGTGGAAATCCATAAACTGATCGAAAGGATTTCTCTGCAATTCGTCATCCAAGGCCTGTACATCAGCCTCCATCGACGCCATCCGCTCCTTTACTTCGTTGGATAAATATATAAATACCTTTATATTTTACTATATCGGCGCAAATACGTCAAACAAAATGGCGCAACTTCCTTGGGATGACAAAAAAAGCTGTGCGCAATGCACAGCTTTGCAACATGCCTGACCTGGTCTTTACCCCCACACTCGCCTGCTGGAAGGTTCGCTCATAGATGTGTATCCCCCACTACTACTTCTCTCGCCGTTTCGCGGCAGGTCTTACTTCTAGGCCGCACTATGATCAGAGCTGCTTTGAGCTCCTTACGTGGATCGCTTCGCCTGCGACTGGCATCGACTTTCAACCACAGCGCATGTTATTTCATATTATACGGAACGGAGCCGTTCCTTGTCAATGGATACACCAAGATGCGGCCCTGCGGCGCGTACTAAAAAGCGCCGCGTCAGTCCGACGCAGCGCTTTTGTTGATGAAATGAAATTTAGAATTTGTAGCCCATACCGACCTGCCAGCCTTCTACGTCATCATCGTAGTTATCCACGTCTACGCTGGCGCTGCGGTATTTTACATGAGCGTCCCAGCTCGACGTAATATCGTAGCCGACGCCGATTTCATAAGAATTAACGTCATCGCCGACGCCGACAGAAGCAAAGCCCTGCAGGCGGTCTGTAAGAGGCAGCTGGCCGCGGAGACCGAACTGATAACCATACGAATTCTTACCCGAATGCCACGTATCCGTGTCGACATAGGAGCCGCCGCCATAAATGGATAAATATGGCGCCAGGCGATAGTTGCCAACTACATAATGTTCGTTGATCTTATTTCCGTTATCGCCTTTCGTATAGTTATTAATATATTGAATATCCCATTTATCATTAAGGACATAGGTCAAATCGCCGCCGACAAAACGGCTTTCCGCACTGCGGTCGCCTTCTTCCTGATCAAACCCGAAGTTGACATTTGCTTTAAAATCACCAGCCTGAGGATTTCGTATAGGTGCAGCAAAAGAAACGGCACTAACCGAAACGAGGGCCGCTAATACGCTGGCCAACACTATCTTTTTCACGGGAAACACCTCCATCGTGTAATCATGCACTACTTATTTCATCATATGTCATATTACTTACATTATACTCTATTTGCCGCGAAAAGGCAAAAATAAGAAAGAGAAATTCTCATTCTTCTTTATAGCGCTCCAGCAATTCTTCTCCAGCCTGTATTACCTGGCTCAGAGGAATGACGGAAATGCCTTTGTATTTGCCTTCTTTAATGATTTTTTTCATGCTCTTGCCCACTTCGTAATGGGTCGTCGATTCCAATACGATAGCCCGGTCTGTATAGGGCCCGTAAAATTTGGGATTGCTCGGCCCGTACAAGGCGACGAGGGGTACGCGCTGGCTTACGGCAATGTGCATAGGACCGCTGTCGTTCGTAATAAACAGGGAGCAGCGCCTAATCGCAGCGGCCAGTTCGCCGATCGAAAATTTTCCCGTCCCTACGACAGGTTTATGCCGCATCAGCGATACGGCTTCGCCGACCATCTCTTCGTCCATCGTACCGCCAAAGAATACGCACGTATAGCCTTTATCGGCAAAGTAATCGGCGACGGCGGCGAACCGGTCGGGAGGCCAGCGTTTCTGGGGCACGGCGCTGCCGATGTTGAAGCCGACGAGCTTATCATTCGGCCCTACGCCCTGAGACGCGTAGAAATCATCGGCCGTTTTATCCCATGCGGGGCAGGTAACCAGCTGCAGGCCGTCGTTTCGGTAATCGTCGATGCCCAGCTGAACCAGCACGTTGAGATACATATCGGCGGCGTGAAAATGGAGGCGATCCAGCCGCGTATACGTGTCCATAAAAGGCCGAATCAAAAAATGACTCATGCCGACGAACTGCTTCGCCTGGATGGCCGCCGCTAAAAACGATGTCCGTTCATTAGGATGAAGATTTATCAAAATGTCGTAATGATTTTTGTGCAGCTCCCGCCCAATACGCCACAGCGCGCCAACTGAATTGTCCTTGCCTTTTTTGTCGACAGTCACGATATGATCCACGTTCGGATTGTAGCGCACGACGTCGGCCACTTTTTCGTCAACGACGAGGGTGATATCCGATCCGTGAGCATGACGGCGCAGTACCTGCAGAAAGGGCGTAATCAGCACCAAATCGCCTAAATGCATTAAGAAGGTTACGATAATTCGTTTGTGACGCAAATTAATCATTATCTGCCTCCTTTACGATGTCCGTATATGTCTCCCAGACCCTGTCGACGGATATCTGTTTCATGCAGTCCGGGTCGTCGACGAGGGGCTGCTCCTGCGTCGCCGCCGACGTAGGCGAAATAATCATATGGATGTATTCGCTGCGGGCGCCGCCGTACGGCCCCGTCCGATCCGGACAGGTCGGGCCAAACAGGGCGATCAGCTCCTTCTTCAGGGCATTGGCAATATGCAGCGGCCCCGTATCGGCACTGATGTACAAGCGGGACATGCCAATAGCCGCCATGAGCTCGCGTAAACTGGTCTTTCCTGTATAATCAAACAGACGCGGCGACGCAACGCCTTCGGCAATGGCCCTCCCCTTCGGCACATCGTCGCCGCTGCCCAACAGGACGACGTTCATGCCACCTTGGACAACGCGGCGCAGAAACTCCTGCCAATACGGAACAGGCCATTCCTTTACGTCCCACCGCGCGCCGGGCACGACGGCAATATAAGGGCCCGTCATGCCATCGGCAGCAAATCGCCCTGAAAGCGACGCTTTTTCCGCGTCGACAGACGGAAGAGGAAATTCGACGCCGTCTACAGCGCCGCCTAAAGCGCGTACCGTATCCAAATACCGTTCGATGACGTGATCGAATTTATGCTGCCCCGTCAGCCCTTTGCTGACCAGGAAGCTGCCTTCGCGCATTTCCCAGTAGCCGTATTTTTCCTTCGCGCCGCTGCAGAAGGCGACGATCGCGCTTTTGGCCAGCCCCTGCAAATCGAGGCACATATCGAAATGATATCCGTGCAAGGTCCGGCGCAGCTCCTTCAAATAGGATAGCGATTTCAGCCTCTTCTTATCGATGTACACGACGTCGTCGATATAGGGTTTACCCGGCAGGACGGCGGAAAACTGCTTGTGCACGGCCCAGACGATGCGCGCGCCGGGGCAGTTTTTCCGCAGGGCGTACAGCGTCGGCAGCGCGTGCAGCACGTCGCCGAGGGAACTCATTTTGACGATGAGGATATTCTTATATGGTTTCACGGCATTTCCCTTCTTTTACGATCTTTCGGACGAAATCGAGCAGGGAACCGCCTTCAAATAAATACGACGGCACGCCGGCCCGTTCGCCGCACTCCACGTCGCGGGGCATATCGCCGATCATGACCGACGCGGTCAGGTCGATATCCCAATCGGCCGCCGCCTGCAAAATCATGCCCGGCGCAGGCTTGCGCCAATCGCTCTGTTTATCGTAGGCCTTGACCGGCGCGCCTTCCAGATACGGGCAGTAATACACGGCCGTGACCTTGCCGCCGGCTTCTTCTATCTGCCGGCACATCCAGTTGTGAAGGCGACGCACGTCTTCTTCCGTATAGTAGCCGCGGGCAACGCCGCTCTGGTTCGTCACGACGACGACATCGTAGCCTTCCTTCGTCAGCCAGGCGACGGCTTCCTTCGCCCCGTCAATCCATTCAAAATCTTCCACACGGCTTAAATAGCCCTTGTCGACGTTGAGGACGCCGTCGCGGTCAAAAAACACGGCCTTTCTCATTCGTAGTACCCGCCGCTCTTTTCGAGGATGCTGCAGTATTCCTTTACTGCTTCGTCGAGAAGGGTAAAGCCCCGGTCGTAGCCGGCCTTCATCAGCTTCTGCGTATCGGCCTGGGTATAGCTCTGATATTTCCCCTTAAGGACTTCCGGGAAAGGAACGTACTCGATATGCCCTTTGCCGCAGTAATCGATGATGCCCTGGACAAATTCATTGAACGTATGACCTACGCCGGTGCCGCAGTTGTAAATGCCCGACAGCTCCGGATGTTCCCAGAAATAAAATACGACGTTGACGACGTCTTTGACGTAGATAAAATCGCGAATCTGGCCGCCGTCCTCATAGCCCGCCGTACCGGCAAACAAGGTGATTTTGCCCGTTTCCTGCAGTTCGTTGTATTTTTGGAAAATGAGGGACGCCATGCGGTCCTTGTGATTTTCCTGAGGCCCAAAGACGTTGAAGTACCGGAAGCCTACGATCTGGCTCTTCGCCAAGGGCATGACGCGGCGGACGAAGCGGTCGAACTGCAGCTTGGAATAGGCGTAGGGATTGAGAGCCTGCTCGCACTGCGGTTCTTCGCGGAAGCCGTTCTTGCCGCTGCCGTAGGTCGACGCCGACGATGCATACAGGAAGGGAATCTTGCGCTGCATGCAGTAGCGCAGCAGGTTCTTGCTGCCTTCGTAATTGTTCTTCATCATATAGCGGCCGTCGTAGTTCATCGTATCGGAGCAGGCTCCTTCATGGAATACGACGTCAATATAGCCGCAGTCAAAGGTATCGTCGGCCATCTGCATGTCGAAATCTTCATAGTCCATGTAATCGTAGAACGAAAGGCCCTGAAGATTGCGGCATTTGCGTCCGTCCGTCAAGTCGTCGACGATGAGGATATCGTCGATTCCCCGGTTATTCAGTTGTTTTACTATATTGCTGCCGATAAATCCGGCGCCGCCTGTTACGATTTTCATAGTTTACCCTCCTTCGCCAAAGAGGCGATTTTCTGTACTAATCCCGTCGTAGAATATCCTTCTTCAAAGGATATGATTTCTACGCGCTTTACATATTCCCTGCCGACGACCTCTTCGGCCTTATAGTCGCCGCCCTTTACGAGGATATCCGGCCGCAGCACGCTGAGCAGCTCTGCCGGCGTATCTTCCGTAAAAATGACGACTTCGTCGACGCAGCCGAGGGCGCTCAGCAATACGGCCCGGTCCTCCTCGTGGACGAGAGGGCGCGTTTCGCCTTTCAGCCGACGCACCGACGCATCGGAATTCAAGCCGACGACGAGATGCTGTCCCAGCATGGCCGCCTGCTGCAGATACAGGACGTGGCCGCGGTGCAGGATATCGAAGCAGCCGTTCGTAAAGACAACCGTTTCGCCCTGCTTCTGCCACTGCCGTATTTTTTCCGCCGTTTCTTCCCTACTCAGGGCCTTGTACGGAGCCCAGCGATTAGGATGCCATTCCTGCCACAGCTTCAGCAGCTCGCTGCGGTGAATCGGATAGGTCCCGACCTTCGTGACGACAATGCCTGCCGCCGCATTGGCAACCTGCAGGCTCGTGCGAATCGACAAATGACTAGCCACGGCCGCCAAAAAGGCCGCGGCAACGGTATCGCCGGCGCCGGATACGTCGAACACTTCCTGAGCCGTCGCTGGATTGTTCCATACCTTGCCGTCCTTGCGAATAACTGTAATCCCCTTTTCCGACCGCGTGACCATGATATGAGCGAAATCATACTGCTCGTGGAGCCTGCGCGCCGCATCCACGACGGCCTGGCCTTCGTTAGGGATCCTTTCACCGCAGCAGTCTCCCAGTTCCTTAATATTAGGCGTCACAAAATCAGCGCCGTTGTACTTATGCCAGTCACTGCCCTTCGGGTCGACGAGGACGGGAATTCCCGCCCTGCGGGCCCGTTCGATAACCAGTTGGGACATTCGGTCCGTTAGAACGCCTTTTTTATAATCCGACAAAATCATGCCGTCTAAGCCCTGCGCGATGCGCTGGTCCAGCCAGGCCGCCAAGGCGTCTTCTTCTTCCCTTTCAAAGGGGACGGCGTCTTCAAAATCCAGCCGTACCATTTGCTGACGCGAGCCAAGGACCCGTACCTTCGTCGTCGTCACGTGGCCCTTGCGTACGACCATCCCCGTACCGTCAATACCGGCGTCGTCCAGCAGGCCGCGCAAAAGAGCGGCGTTTTCATCGTCGCCGACTAAGCCGGCCAAATATACTCGGCAGTCTAAATTCGCCAGGTTGGCGGCTACGTTCGCCGCACCTCCCAGGACCGATGAAATGCGGTTGACCTTATTGACCGGCACGGGCGCTTCCGGAGAAATGCGGTCCACGCTGCCGAAGACGTAACGGTCGACCATGATATCGCCGACGACGGCAATGCGCAGCTTCGGCAACGCGTCGTTTAAAAAGTTGTCAATATACCCTTCAGTCATACTTACTCCTCGATGTCATGCTGCTCTTCTGCAGTTTCCTTCTTTTTCGTTCCCATCAAATGCTCCAGCTCAGCCATAAAGCTTTCCAAATCGGCAAATTTCCGATATACCGACGCGAACCGGATATAGGCGACTTCATCGATAGACTTGAGTTCGTCCAAGACCATTTCGCCGATTTTCTCGCTCGTGACTTCCTGAGCCAGAGAATTCCGTATATCCCGTTCTACGTGAGAAACGATGTCTTCCAGCTGCTGTCGCGTTATCATCCGCTTATTGCTGGCCCGCAGCAGACCGTTCAATATCTTGCTGCGGTCGAAGAGCTCGCGGCTGCCGTTGCGCTTAATGACGATGAGCGGCGATTCTTCCACCATCTCGTACGTCGTAAACCGCCGGCCGCAGCTCTGGCACTCCCGGCGGCGGCGAATGGCTCTGCCGTCGTCCGTAGCCCGCGAATCGGTTACTTTGGTATCGTCATGCTTGCAAAAAGGACATTTCATGATGTATTCCTCCTAACGCGCGCGCTGCGCGGGGAATTTTGAAAAAAAGCGGGTCCCTAAGGATCCGCTTTTTACTGTACTGCTTATCTCATCCACGTAGGAATTTCTACGCCGCCGGCATCTTTGGAATCTCCGGCTTTAAGTCCGCCCGCCTGTCCGAAGGAAGGAATCGAAGACGGTTCTTTGCCAAATCCAGTCGCAACGACAGTAATGCGAATCGAATCTTCCATATCCGGGTCAATAACGGAACCGAAGATGATATTGGCATCAGGATCAACAGCTTCGGCAACTTTTTCCGCCGCTTCATTGATTTCATATAAGCTGATATCCGGGCCGCCCGTGACGTTGAGCAGGATGCTCTGCGCGCCGTCGATGCCCATTTCCAGGAGCGGGCTGTGGATCGCGCTGTCGACGGCTTCGACGGCTCTGTTTTCGCCGGAGCCTACGCCGATGCCCATGATCGCTTCGCCCTGATCGGACATGATCGTCTTGACGTCGGCAAAGTCGAGATTGATGAGGCCCGTCGTCGTAATCAAATCGGAAATGCCCTGCACGCCCTGGCGGAGAACGTCGTCGGCTACGAGGAACGCGTCTTTGAGCGGCGTCTTTTTATCGATAATCTGGAGCAGCTTATCGTTCGGAATCGTAATGATCGTATCGACCTTTTCCTTCAGATAAGCCGCGCCCTTTTCGGCCTGTTCCTTACGGCGTTTGCCTTCAAAAGCAAAGGGCTTCGTTACGACAGCAACGGTCAGCGCGCCCATTTCCTTGGCGCATTCCGCTACGATAGGAGCCGCGCCCGTGCCGGTGCCGCCGCCCATGCCTGCCGTGATGAAGACCATATCAGCGCCCTGAAGGGCTTTGATGATTTCTTCCTTGCTTTCCAAAGCGGCCTGTTCGCCGACCTGAGGATTGGCGCCGGCGCCGAGGCCGCGCGTCAATTTTTCGCCGATCTGGAGCTTAACGTCGGCCTGCGATACTTCCAATACCTGATCTTCCGTATTCACGGAAATGAACTGCACGCCCTGCAGACCGCTTTCTATCATACGGTTGACGGCGTTGTTTCCGCCGCCGCCGACACCAATTACTTTTATATTTGCAAACTCTGCCATACTTCTGTTTCCTCCTTCAAATTCGTCAGCACTGCTATATATAGATAGGATTCTATATTATTTTACACTATATCGGAAAAATTATCTACATCTTTTTTTAAATCTTTCGGGCCGCTCAACGGCTCAGTTACGGGCTTTCGCCTGTCGTCAGCCCCCCTTGCCGGAGCAATCCGGCGTCTGGTTACTTACTCTTGACGGACGGAGCGCCGGGCGTCGTGTCGATATATTGAACCAGCAAATGGTTGCTGTCTACTTCCCGCAGCAGCTCGTCGGTAATGGCCGCCCGTTCGACGGGCTTATCGCCCTTGCCCAAGTGAACGGGCAGCGAGTCCGTCGTATAGGCAATGATATTGTCCGGATTGCCTACGTTAATTTCAGCCATATGTTTCAATACGTCCGGCGGCAAATTCTGCAAATATTCCAGGCCGGCCCGGAGGGCGGGATCGGCTATGGTATCCCCCAGCAGCAGCGTATCGACCTTTTTCCCAGTCATAATCGGCACGGATACGCCTTCTATCTGCGGCTCCAGCTCTATGACGACGCCGTCCTTATCCACGTAGGCAAAGCCGTACATCGTCATGACGATAGCAGCCGCCTTCCGCTCGGTCAGCGTCACCTGTATCGTCGCAGGGAACTGCCGTTCTACGACGGCGCTGCTGATGCGCAGATCTTTTTCCAGCCGATTCTTCAGCTCGTCCGGCGACAGCTGCACGACGTTGACGTAGCCCGGAACGCCGCCGGCCCGGTATATATCATCCGTCGTCAGCGTTTCATTTCCCTGAATGACCAGTGTGCCGAAGGGAACGGCGGCGAAGCGCAGAAAGACCCACAGCAGCAGGACGAACAGGACGATGCCGACAGCCGTCAGGCGTCCCTTGCGCTTCTGCTTCCGCTTTTTCTTTATCTTCTCGCGCTTTATGCGCCGCTTCCGACGGCGTGTTTCTTCTTCCTGCAGCTGCTGCCGCCGTTCGGCTTCGCGCCGGTTTCCGTACAAATCGTCCAGCGGATCATGCGCCAAATGGGGCGGCACGAACACGTCGCTCGTATGCTTAAACGCTGCCGCGTTGTCCGGCTTCCGCCGCGAAGTTGTATCCGATGTAAATTGGTAATTACGATAGTTTTCTTTCTTCATGCTACATCCTAACGTACTGTGCAGTTAAAACTTGCCGACAGAGGCTTCCAATAAAATTTTTTCGCACAAGTCTTCAAAGGACAATCCCATCGCGATAGCCGCGTCAGGCACGAGGCTCGTCGCCGTCATGCCGGGCACGGTGTTGATTTCCAGGACGAACGGTTCTCCCTGGCTGTTCGTCATGATGTCGACGCGGGCGACGCCGCTGCACTGGCACAGGTGGAAGACCTGCAGGGCTAAATCCTGCATTTTCTTCGTCAGTTCCGGCGAAATCGGCGCCGGGCAGAGATGCTTCGTCACGCCGGGCGTATATTTCGAATAGTAATCATACCGCCCCGTGCTGGGAACGATTTGAATGACCGGCATAGCCATGTCGTCCATGACGGCGACGGTAAATTCTTCTCCGTCGAGAAAGGCTTCGGCGATGATGGCCGGACCGTAACGGAAGGCTTCATCCAGAGCCGCCCGAATATCCGACGCGTCGCTGACGATGACCGTCCCGATCGTCGACCCCTGGGCCGACGACTTGATGACCACGGGCAGCGAAAAGCGACGCCCAATATCGTCAGCTATATAGTCCAAGCCCTGGGCCGAGAAATAATAGGCGAAGGGAGCCGTCGGAATACCGGCGCCCTGAAAAGCGCATTTGCTCACGACCTTACTCATGCCGACGGCGCTGGCCATGACGCCGGGACCCGTATAGGGAAGGCCCATCATTTCGCAAAGCCCCTGCAGCACGCCGTCTTCGCCGTACCGGCCGTGCAGGGCGTTGAATACGACGTCAATATTTTTTTCCTTAAGCGTCTCTACCAGCCGCTCCGGCACCAGTTCAATCGTCTCTACAGCGTAGCCTTTCGTCGTCAACGCTTTGGCAATAGCCGCGCCGGTATTGCGCGATACTTCTGCTTCCGACGACGGGCCGCCGACGACGACGGCAATTTTTTTCTGTTTCATCGTTTCTATAGTAGTGTTCATGTTTTTAATCTTATCCTTTTGCTTCCGCCAAGTATTGTTCTCCCACTTTATAAATGTCTCCGGCTCCCATGGTAATGATTAAATCCAGCGGCCGGGCATGTTCTTTCAAATATGTGACGACGTCTTCCGTATGGGGAATGTAGATGACGTCCTGTCCGGTCTTTTCGCGAACCTTATCGGCAATAAGCCGGCCCGTCACGCCCGGAATAGGATCTTCGCCGGCGCTGTATACGTCGGTCACAATGAGGACGTCGGCTTTAGCAAAGGCCGAGCCGTAATCTTCAAGAAGGAGCTGCGTCCGCGTATAGCGGTGCGGCTGAAACAGGCAGACGACGCGGTGCGTGCCCATGTCGCGGGCCGCCGTGAGGGTGGCGTTGATTTCCGTCGGGTGATGGGCATAATCGTCGACGACCCATACGTCGCCGGCAAAGCCTTTCGTTTGAAAGCGCCGCTTTGCGCCGTGAAAATGGGACAACGCTGAAGCTACCTGACTGAAGGAAATGCCGCAGCGCAGCGCCACAGCCGTCGTCGCCAGCGCGTTCAGGACATTGTGCCGTCCCGGCACGTTCAGCATCAGTTCGCCCAGCGTCTCGCCGTGAAACAGCACGTCAAAATACAGCTTGCCCTTGGCATAATGGAGATTCCGAGCCTGATAATCCGCCTCAGCCTCGATGCCGTACGTCAGATACCGGCGCTGCAGAGACGGCGCCAGACGGCGGATGTATTCGTTTTCAAAGCACAGGACGGCCAGCCCCTGCTCGGCGTCCAGCTTCTGTATAAACTCCTTAAAGGCTTCGACGACGTTGTCCATGGAGCCGTAATGATCCATGTGATCGGCGTCGATATTGGTTACGACAGCGATATACGGCGACTGCTTCAGGAAGGTCCCGTCGCTTTCGTCGGCTTCGGCAATGACGTATTCGCCTTTGCCTAAAATCGAATTGCTGTGCAGGTAATCGACTTCACCGCCGATGACGATAGTCGGTTCCAGATGGCTTTCTTCAAAGACCTGGCCGAGCATGGACGACGTCGTCGTCTTGCCGTGCGCTCCGGCGACGGATATGCCCTTGCCCCAGGTCATGATATGTACCAGCGCGTCGGACCGATGTATCACCGGGATATGCCTCCGCCGCGCTTCTACTACTTCTGCGTTCGTTTCGCGAATTGCCGAAGAGATGACGACGACTTCGGCATCCTGCAGATTTTCCGCCTTCTGGCCGATGCAGATGCGCGCGCCCTGTTCGGCAAATTTATCCGTAATGGCCGACCGCTTGAGGTCCGACCCCGATACGATATATCCTTTTTCTATGAAAACGTTGGCTATTGCCCGCATGCCTGCGCCGGCAATGCCGATAAAATGTACTTTTCGTACGTCGTTGAGATTGACCATGGTCTTACACATCCTTACTTTGCGCTGCTTCCCGTGCGTCGGCGCGCAATCGATAACGCCAGCTTCGCAATGTCGTGAGCGGCTTGAGGCCGGCCCAGAGCCTTGCTGGCCTTGGCCATGGAAGCTAACGCTTCCGGATCTTCTTTTAAATGAAGGATTTCTTCCAGCAAATCCTTACCGGTCAGCATCTTGTCCAGGATCATCTTAGCCGCGCCGCACATGACCAGGGCCTGGGCGTTGTACCGCTGATGATCTTCCGCCGCGTAGGGATAGGGAATCAAAATCGAAGGAACGCCCCGCACCGTCAATTCAGCCAACCCGACAGCGCCGGCACGATATACGGCCAAATCAGCCGCCGCCAACGCTTCCGGCATCTGATGCAGGTACGGTATAATACGGCTTCCCTCGCCGTACCGCCCTTTGCCGTCGATGCCTTCGAGCTGCTTGACGACACGGTCGTACTCGTGGTCTCCCGTAATATGAAGAATCTGTATGTCCTTGACATCCTTAAAATACCGATGCACTTCAATCATGGCCGAGTTGATACTGCGCGCCCCGCGGCTGCCGCCGGCGACGAGGAGCGTAAATTTATGCGGGTCCAGCCCAAGCAGGCTGCGCCCTTCTTCCTTGCTTACCGTCAAAATATCCTTGCGGACAGGATTTCCCGTATACACGAGATTTTCTTTTTTCTTAAACCGGCCGGCCGCTTCCCTATATCCCAGGGCGACGCGGTTGGCAAACTTGCTCAAAATCAAATTGGTCACGCCGGGGATGACGTTTTGCTCCTGCACGAGCGTCGGAATACCGCTCAGGCTGGCCGCCAGCAGCACGGGGCCGCAGACGAATCCGCCCGTACCGATGACGACTTCCGGCTTAAACCGATGAATAATGCGTTCGGCCTTAAATACGCTTCCCGCCGTCTTTCCCAGCGTCACTACGTTGCGGAAGGAAATGCGGCGTTCCAGTCCCCGTACGTCTATGGTCACAAAAGGCAGTCCTTCTTTAGGAATCAGCGTATTTTCCAACCCTATCTTCGAGCCTACGTAGAGAAACTCCGTCGGCTCGATATCGGCAATAGCGCGGGCAATTGTTATTGCCGGATAGATATGGCCGCCTGTTCCGCCTCCTGAAATAATTACTCGACCCATGTTTTTGCCCCCTACCAATCAAAAATAAATATATGGCTATATCGCGTTGACGATTCCCTTGAAGACCCGTCCGCGCTGCTCAAAATTATCGTACATGTCAAAGCTCGAGCATGCCGGAGACAACAGTACGGCCTGCGGCGCTTTGGCAATCTTGCGGGCCATCATAATCGCCCGTTCCATGCTGTATCCGGCTCGGCGAATATCCTTGACGCCGGCCTTCTTCGCTTCCTGTTCAAACCGATCTGCCGCCGCGCCGATCAATATAAGCGTATCGACCTTTTCGGCGGCCAGCTTCATAAACTCGTCGAGAGGTGTCATCTTATCGTAGCCGCCGGCAATCAAGACCAAGTGTCCCGAAAACGCTTCCAGCGCTTTGATAGACGCGTCGGTATTCGTTCCTTTTGAATCATTGTAATAGGTGACGCCGTGAATTGTGCGCACTTTTTCCAGACGGTGCTCTACGCCCCGGAACGATTTCAATACGCCAGAGATCACGTCGAGAGGCACGCCGGCGGCGTAAGCCAGCAGCGACGCAGCCAAACAATTTTGAATATTATGCTTGCCGAATAAATGAAGTTCGTCTTCCCGGCAAATGAGCGTATCCTGGCCGTCCATGCGGAGGATAAGCTGCCCGTCCTGATAAAACGCACCGACAGGCACTTCGCCCTGCGTGGAAAACCAGACGACGCGGCCCGTCATGTCCGGAGCCATGGCCCTGACCAGCGGGTCGTCGTAATTCAGCACAGCCGTATCGTCCCCATCCTGATTGCGGAAAATGCGCTTCTTCGCTTCGGCGTAGGCTTCCATCGTATGATGGCGGTCTAGGTGGTCCGGCGTAATATTCAGGACGACGGCCGCTTTAGCCTTCATCGTCTGCGTAAATTCCAGCTGGAAGCTGGACAATTCCGCTACGACGACGGCTTCCTTCGGCAAATCTGCCGCCTGCTCGGAAAGGCCGATGCCGATATTGCCGCCGACGACAGTCTGACGGCCTGAGGCCTTCATGATTTCCCCCAGCAGGGTCGTCGTCGTCGTCTTCCCGTTCGTACCCGTCACGCCCAATATGTCGGCATCGGTTACGCGGCAGGCTGTTTCTACTTCACTCCAAACGGGCAAACGGCGCGACAGCGCTTCTTTCATAATGGGAATTTCCGGAGAAATAACCGGCGACGGCACGACGATGTCCACGCCGTCCAGCAGCGAATTTTCCTGGCTGCCGAATACGAACTTGACGCCGGCACGCTGCAGCGCCGGCCACGGCTCTTCCGTGCAGTCGATGTCCTTTTTGTCATTGAGAATAACTGCGCCGCCGTGACGGGCCAAGGCCATCGATGCGGCCCGGCCGCTGATACCTGCGCCGATGACCAATATTTTTTTCCCGGAAAAATCCATTATGCTCATTTGCCAACACCTGCTTTGTTCAGATAATATGAATACCCTCTATTTGCACGATAAGACGACGATAATCGCCAATATCGCCATGAGGGCGGAAAAACTCCAAAAAACGGTAACTACCTTTACTTCGCTCCAGCCAGACAGTTCAAAATGATGATGAATAGGGCTCATTTTGAATACGCGCACGCCCCGCGTCTTAAAGGAAACAACCTGAATGATAACCGATAAGGCTTCAATGACGTATAATCCGCCTGCCAGAATGAGAAGCAGCTCCGTCTTCGTCAAGATAGCCATCGCCGCCAGCGCCCCGCCCAAAGCCAGCGAACCTGTATCGCCCATAAACATCTTGGCCGGGTGCTGGTTATAAAACAGAAAGCCCAGGCAGGCGCCGGTCAAGGCCGCGCTGAACACGGCGAAATTGACGTATCCCAGCGCTACGGCAATGACGACGTAGGCCACAGACGTAATCGCGCAGGAACCGGCCGCCAGGCCGTCCAAGCCGTCCGTCAGGTTGACGGCATTGCTGGCTCCGACGATCATGACAAACACAAAGATATAATAGAAGAATCCCAAATCGATCGTAATCGACGTGAAGGGAATCCAAAGAGTCGTAGGAAATTGAAGGAATTCCTTTAAAATGAAGCAAAATACGGCTGCCATAACGAACTGGCCGAGCAATTTCTGCTTGGCTGTCAGCCCCAGATTACGCCGTTTCACCGCTTTGATGCTGTCGTCGAGGAATCCGATGACGCCGTGTCCGAACGTCAGAAACAAAGCCAGGCCCTTGCGCAGATCCGACGGATTGAATACCAGACAGGAGACAACCAAAGCGATCAGAATCAAGATGCCGCCCATCGTCGGCGTCCCGGCTTTATACTTATGGCTCTGCGGGCCTTCTTCCCGTTCAGATTGGCGGGCATGGAATTTCTTTAACTGCCCGATAACCGGCTTGCCCAGCACTAAGGCGATGACCAGGCTGACGGCGAATCCAAATATCAGCGTATTTAACATTCACATGACTTCCTTTCGAAATATGACAGTATTTTTTCCATGGCAAACCCGCGGGACCCTTTCAGCAGCACCGTATCACCCGGCTGCAGCAGTTCTTTCAGGCAGGCGGCGCATTCGTCATGCGTCGCGGCCGTGTAGACCTGCTTCATGCCGCCTTCTCTCGCCGCGCAGGCAATATATCCGGCCAGCTCGCCCATGGTAATGAGGACGTCAATACCCGACGAGGCGATCTCCCGGCCGATGGCTTCATGTTCTTCCCGGGCCCAATCGCCTAATTCCAGCATGCCGCCCAATACGGCAATTTTCCGGCCCGTCGTCAAGGCGCCCAGAGAACGGATAGCCGCGCTCATGGAAGCCGGATTGGCGTTATAGGCGTCGTTGATAAACGTATACGGCGCCAAGGAAATCAGCTCTTCCCGCATGGGCACGCCTTTATACGCCGCCAGGCCGCGCCGGATTTCTTCGGCCGAAAGGCCCGTCAAGCAGCCGACGGCAGCCGCAGCCAATCCGTTATAGGCGTGGTGGCGGCTGATTGCCGGAATCTGCGCCGCGAAGACATCGCTGCCGCAGTGGCAGGTGAAGGTTACGCCCTGCTCGCTTACGGCTATCTGCTCGGCCCAGATATCGTCGCCCGCCTCGGTGCCGTAGGTCAGCACGCTGCCGCGGCATAGGGCGGCCATCGGGGCTACGAAGGAATCGTCGGCATTCAATACGGCCGTGCCCTTTTCGTCAAGAGCCAAAACAAGCTCGCTCTTCGCCTTGGCGATGTTTTCCTGCGACCCCAGGAGTTCAATATGGCTCTTGCCGACGTTCGTCACGACGCCGATAGTCGGCTCGGCAATGGCCGCCAGCTCGGCAATCTGTCCCAAGCCGCGCATGCCCATTTCGACGACGCAGGCTTCGTGCCGTTCCGTCAGCTGCAGCAGCGTGCGCGGCAGGCCGATTTCGTTGTTGAAATTTTTTTCCGTCTGCAGCACGTCATATTTCTGCGACAGGACGGAGGCAATCATATTTCGCGTCGACGTCTTGCCGACGGAGCCCGTTACGGCTACGACGGGAATGGAAAAACGGCGGCGATGGAAGCGGGCCAAAGCCTGATAGGCCTTCAGCGTATCGTCTGCGACGAAAACAGCAATGCCGTACTCTCTGTATTCGTCCCGCATTTCGGACACGATAACGCCGGCCGCGCCCTGCTGCACGGCTTTGCCGACAAAATCATGACCGTCAAACCGCTCGCCCTTGAGGGCTACAAACAACGCGTCCCTGCCGATGACCCGCGTATCCGTTTCCACGCCGGAAAATAAAGTCTTTTCGCCGCTGACGGCGACAGACGCTCCCGTCGCCTCTTGTATTTCTGTCTTCGTAAAGGAAGCCATTTTCTTATCGCCCCTTTAACGCCAGCACGGCCTTGCGCGCTTCTTCGCGATCGTCGAAGTGAATCGTGCCGTCTTTTAAAATCTGATACGTTTCATGACCCTTGCCGGCAATAACGATGATGTCGCCGGTCTGCGCCAGTTCGACGGCTCTCTGGATAGCCGACCGGCGGTCGACGATGACTTCGTGATGCTGGCCCGGCTTGAGGCCCTGCTTTACGCCGGCTTCCACTTCAGCGACAATGGCGTCGGGGTCTTCCGAACGGGGATTGTCCGACGTGACGATGGGAATGTCGGCGTGTTCTGCCGCAATCTTGCCCATGATGGGGCGCTTCGTCCGGTCGCGGTCGCCGCCGCAGCCGAAGACGGCTAAAATACGGTTCGGATGCATGGCACGAGCTGTCGTCAAGGCCTTTTCCAGGCTGTCCGGCGTGTGGGAATAATCGACGACGATGGCAAAATCCTGACCGGCTTCGACGAGCTCGAAGCGGCCTGCTACGGAGTGGAAGGTCTGTATAGCACTGTCGATGATTTCCGTATCGACGCCTTCGGCATGGGCCGCGCCGATAGCCGCCAGCGTATTATATACGTTGAACAAGCCGGTAATATTCATATTCAGATGGACGCTGCCGAAGGGCCCGGTCACGTCGAAGGACGATTTCTTCAGTTCAACGTTCAGATTCGACCCTCTCAAGTCGGCTTCTTTTTCTACGCCATAGGTCAGGACCTTGCACTGGCAGGCCTTGAGGATATCCTTGGACCACGGGTCGTCGATGTTGACGACAGCCGTCTTATTGTCCTTGACATGTTCGCGGAAAGACAAGCCCTTGAATAACTTGGCCTTAGCGGCTACGTAGTCTTCCATCGTCTTGTGAAAATCGAGGTGATCCTGCGTCAAATTCGTGAATACGGCCGTATCGAATTCAATGCCGGCTACGCGGTGCAGGGCCAGGGCATGGCTCGATACTTCCATGACGACGTGGGTCATGCCCTTTTCGTACATGAGCGCTAGGAAGCGCTGCAGCTCGACGACGTCAGGCGTCGTGTTGTGAATGGGCAGCTCTTCGTCGTCGATGAGGGCGTGAATCGTGCCGAGAACGCCGACATGATGGCCGGCAGCCCGCAGAATATGGGCGATGATATGGGTCGTCGTCGTCTTGCCGTTCGTGCCGGTTACGCCGATCATGCGCATCTTGCGGCCGGGATAATCATAGAAATAGGGAACCATGTCTTCCAGCGCATGATGAATATCCGGCACCCGGATCTGCACGGTACCCTTAGGCAATTCCAAATGCTTCGTCGTCAAGACGGCAACGGCGCCTTTTTCCACAGCCTGGACGGCAAAGGAAGCGCCGTCGACGTGAACGCCGGAAATGCATACGAATAAATTTCCCGGCTCGATTTCCCGAGAATCGGCGGCGATGCCCGTAATCGGCGTTTCTACGTTGCCTTCTACGTTGTATATGCCCTTAATTTGCTTGCAAAGTTCGCTTACTGTTTTCATCCTCAAACATCCTCCTCGCAATCTGTATGTACGCATACTCATTTCTATTAAAGCAAACAACAATAGCAGCCTTGGGTAAAGGCTGCTGATGTCATCATATTATCGGCCTGTATGGGCTGCTTCCTTCTGGGGATCGGACGACTGGCCGCCGTACAGCACATACGTCGGCGCAACCATGCCCAGCTGTTTCGTAGCGACCGTATATATCCGCTCAGGTGCTTCCAGCTTGGCGATATCAACGCGCAAGTTCTCATTTTCACGCTGCAGTGCCTGCACCTGTCTTTTTTCATTCATCAGCGCATAACCATAATCAGTTTTAGCCGCAGATAAGGCAATATATGTCAGCAAAAAAAAGCAAATCAGCCCTACTACCGACAAGGTACGCAGGATAAGGCCCGAAAAATTCCTGTCGGCCGGAACCGCCTCCTGCCTCTGCTCTGCATACCGTATGTATCCTGCTTTTCTGGACAACATATTATATCACATCCATTCGACGAATTACTACCAGTACCTTGTAAATATTATTTTCGAATTCCGACGCGCAGCTTGGCGCTCCGGGCGCGCGGATTCTGCTCCAGCTCTTCCGGCGACGGAGAAATAGCCTGCCGCTTCGCTTTCAATATGGCCTTATGATGGCACGTGCACACGGGAATATCGGGCGGGCAGATGCAGTCCGTAGCCAATACTTTCAGCGTTTGCTTTGTAATGCGGTCTTCTAGCGAATGGAAGGTGATGACGCATATATGTCCCCCGGGCTTAAGCCGGTTGGCCGCGCTTTCCAGCGCATTGCGCAGAATGCCGAGTTCGTCGTTGACTTCGATGCGGATGGCCTGAAAGGTCCGCTTGGCCGGATGAGGGCCGTCCTTTCTGGCACCGGCTGGAATAGCCTTTTTAATAATCGAGACGAGCTCGCCAGTCCGTTCAATGGCCTTTTCTTTGCGGGCGGCGACGATAAAGGAAGCGATGCGCTTGGCCCAGCGTTCTTCGCCGTACTCCTTGATAATGCGGTACAACTCGCCTTCGCTGTACGAATTGACCACGTCGTAGGCGCTTTTGCCGCGGCTGCGGTCCATGCGCATATCCAGCGGGCCGTCCTGCATGTAAGAAAAGCCCCGTTCCGGCGTGTCGAGCTGATAACTGGATACGCCTAAATCAAACATGACTCCGTCGACGGCGTCGATTCCCAGCTCGTCGAGGACATCGGACAGCTGGCTGAAATTGCGCTGCACCAGAATATGACGGCAAGCCGTATCTTCCAGCCGCTTCGTCGCCGCGGCGATGGCGTCGGCGTCCTGATCGAGGCCGATGAGCAAGCCGTCGTCGTTCAGCCGCTCCGCCAGCGCATGGGAATGGCCGCCGCCGCCGAGGGTACAGTCTACGTAAACCCCGCTGGGATTTCCTATAAGATTGTCAATCGTTTCCTCGCGGAGAACGCTAACATGATGAAACGCCATAATACCTCCTAAAACTCAATATCCAGAGATTCGTCCAGACTTTCGGCGATCTCTTCCATATCCGGCACGATCTTGGCCGCATATTCTTCATACGCCTCCTGAGCCCAGATTTCTATTTTATCGCCCGTCCCCAATATAGTCACGTCCTTTTTCAACTGGGCGTACTCGCGCAGCGTCCCCGGAATCAGAATGCGTCCCTGCCGGTCAAATTCCACCTCAGCGGCGCTGCCGAACAAAAAGCGCTTGAAAGCCCGGACATTTTCCTTCGAAGCCTTCAGCTTTTTCATGCCGTTGGCTAAATTGATCCACGCTTCCATCGTATACACGGAGAGACAACCTTCCAGTCCACGGGTCACTACGAAGGAAGAGCCCAATTCGTCGCGGAATTTCGCAGGCAGAATCACGCGGCCCTTCGCATCGATCGTATGCGAATATTCTCCCATGAACATCTTGTCGTCATCTCCTTCCCGTCGCTTTCACTTTTCACCACATTTTACCACATTTCAACACCTCGTGACAACAAATATCAGCCCATTCGCGGGAACTATATATAAAAAATCACCATGCAGGCTGCATGGTGATTAAAAAGAATAGGCACAGATTCATATTATATTGAGCTTATACGGCGCAAATGGCTCGCATTACATCGTCGTCTACGACGATATCCTCCTGGCGCAGCGCCGTCAAATCGCAGCGCCGCGCCAGCTCTTCCAGCGGATAGCGGGCCCTTTCGGATACCAGCCCGCCTTTGTAAGCCAGATAGGACAGCACGCTGTCGCGGTCGGCTCCGCCATCCCGCAGGCTCTCTATCGTAATGCCCTGCTGCCGCTTCGATAAACGGCGGCCTTCGCCGTCGATCAGCATGGGCACGTGGGTATACTGCGGTGCAGGATAGCCGAGGTATTCGATGAGCCAAATCTGCTGCGCCGTCGACGACAGCAAGTCCCGTCCCCGCAGGACGTGGGTAATGCCCATCATCCCGTCGTCAACGGACACGGCCAGCTGATAAGCGTACAAGCCGTCGGCACGACGTACGACAAAATCGCCGCAGGCCTCCGGCAAATAGGCCTCCTGCCGTCCATATACGCCGTCGCAGAACGACACGGCGGCTGGTGGCACGTGGACGCGCCACGACGGGTCTTTCTTCATCGCGGCCCGTTCCGCCACCGTCATGCCGTAGCAATGCCCGTCGTACACGCTTCGTTCGCCGGCGTGGGGCGCGCCGATGGCCTGCAATCTGGCCCGGCTGCAGTAGCAGGGGTACAGCAGGCCGCCGCGCTGCAGTGCCGACAGCGCGCCGTCGTACAGAGCATATCGTTCCTGCTGCATATACGGCCCAGCCGGGCCGCCCCTGTCAGGTCCTTCGTCCCAGGTCAGCCCCAGCCACTGCAAGTCCCGCATCAGGGCCTCGGCAAATTCCTTTTTCGACCGCTGCTCGTCGACGTCTTCCATGCGCAGGACCAGCGTGCCGCCGGCCTGCCGGACCTGAAGCCAGCACAAAAATGCTGTCCACGCGTTTCCCAAATGCATGTACCCCGTCGGGCTGGGCGCAAAACGACCTCTCATGAGCTCACGACCTAATCGGGCAGCGACACGAGATTGCCGAACAAGCTCGCTTCTTCGCGGATTTTCCCTTCTCCGCCCATGACGCAGAGATTGCCGTCTTCCATGACCGAGCGGATCAAGGGAGCCAGGGCCCGGATATCGGCGGCCGTCGTCGCCAGCAGCTGATCCCGGCGTTTCTGCGCTACGTCCGGCGTCGTCCCCGTAAAGTAGCGGTTCATGGCTTTGTCGCCGCGCAAGGACGGCGTAAGGGGCACGTCGATGCGGCTCAGCGTGCCGATGACGTATTTCGTCATTTCCCGTTCAGACACGTCGAAGGTTTCCAAATAATCGGCCAGCTCGTCGTAAGCCTGAACCGTGCTGCCCAAATTCGGGTCCCGATAGGAGCAGAATACCATGTCGCCGTTGTCGTAGAATCGGGTAAAGGCGCCGTACGCGCCGCCCTGCACCCGTATCTTCGTCCACAAATACCCGTACTGCAGAATCGTGTCCAGCACCATGAGCGAGCCGGCGTAGGTGTACCCGTGGTCGCGGAAGTTGCCGCCCTTGGCGACGTACTGCACCGTGCCGCTGGTCATGATGCCTTCGTTCTTTTGTTCCATGACGAAATCGCACAGTTCCGTCCGGCGTTCCCCCTTGGGCATGGCATCAAGCCATTGAGGCAATGCGGCTGCGGCGGCTTTCTTTTCGTCGTCGCTGCCGGTAATTTCGATCGTCAGGCCGGCGCGGACGAAGATTTTCTTCATGACAGCCTGCAGCTTGGCGGCTACTTCGCCGCAGGTTTCGCCGATATTCGCCGCTATCTGGCTGATAAACTGGTAATAGGAAAATTCTCCGGCGTTGCAGAACGCTTCGACCGGCGACGTATAAGACAAAACGCGGTGCATGACGAGGATATGGCCGCGGCGGAAGGCGTCCATATCCCAGCCGGCCTTCGTTTCTTCAATCAGCTCGATTAGCCGTTCCTCATTCGTAAAGACCGTATCGAGGGAAATTTCCTTCAGCAGGCCGACGAGTTTGTCGATATGCTGGCTCAGGACTTTCGCCTTAAACTTGAATACGGGAACATAATTCTTGTTGTTTTCCCTGTCTGAAAAAGCCGAAACAGTGCTGTCGATACCACCCGTATGCAGATCGATCAAAGACGCCAATTCGCCGTAGCCGTGGGTCTTCGTATCCAAGTCGCCCAAGATATCGCTCAGCAAGTAGACATAAGGCAGCTCTTCTGCCGTAATGCCGTGAAGGTCAAAATAGGCGTTGACATAGGTAATGCCATTCGTCACGTCGGGGACGTGGCAGATATGGACGGAGCCCATCGTTTCTTCGTGCATGACGATCCGCTCCGCCTTATGCTCCAAGTCGTCCCGAGAAAGAGTCGGGATAGACAGCAGCGCTTCCGGAGAATCAGGCGTCGCCTGCCGCTTCTTTAAGGCTTCCGTCGCCGCCATGATGCCGGCAATGTCGTCCTCTGTCAGCGTCGCCTTATAGGCCGCCAGCTTTTCAGCCAGCTCGGCGTCGTGCCGCTCCGTCAGGCCCTGTTCCGGCACGAGGGAAATGAGGGCGTAATACGTATTATCCAGGACGTATTTCTGCAAAATATGTTCATAATAGCCCGTTTCTATGCCGTCGCGCAGTACCTTCAGCGCCCCTTCATAGGCCAGCGGCGCTAACGGATCGCCGTCGTAGAGCCACGAATCCATGCAGCGGATACCGTAAATCAGTCCCTTGGGACGACCGGCAAAATCGGCTTCGCGGAGCGTAAATTCGATGCGGTTCAGAGCCCCCTCCAGAAGCGTCTTGTCGATGCCTTCCTTCACCATATCGCCCAGTACGCGGCGGACGATAGGCAGTATCTTATCCTGCTTGTCCGGGTCAGAGCCGTTGACGGAAATCCCCCACAAGGGCTGAAGCAGCCCGTCCTGGAAGTCGCCGGAAATATCCTTGCCCACGCCGGCGTCGACGAGGGCTTTTTTCAGAGGCGCAGCCGGCGACAGCAGCAGGACGTACGTCAGGACCTTGAAGGCCAGGCCCAGCGTCGGGTCCAGGGCGTCGTCGACGACGTAAGTCAGGCTATGCAGCGTCTTGTGCTCCATTTTTTCTTCCTTGGCAATGCCGTACGGATAGGTCTTGACGACAGACGGCACCGGCGCCTGACGGCCGATAGCCGAATCGATCGGCTCCTTCGTAAACTTGCTCAGGTATTCGCCGTCTATGAAGGCCAGCGTCGCGTCGATATCCATGTCGCCGTACAGGAAGATATAGCTGTTCGACGGATGGTAATATTTGGCATGGAAGGCTGCGAAGGCTTCCTGCGTCAAGTTGGGAATATCGTCGGGGTCGCCGCCCGATTCGACGCCGTACGTCGTGTCCGGGAACAAGTTCTCCATGACCCGCCGTTCGAGCTGCGAGTCGGGAGACGAGAACACGCCTTTCATTTCATTATATACGACGCCGCAGTACGTCAAAGGCGCATCGGGCGATTCCAGCTCGTAATGCCAGCCTTCCTGCATGAGAACCTGTTCGTCCGTCAGCATATTCGGGAAAAAGACGGCGTCCAGATACACATCCATCAGATTTTTGAAATCGACGGCATTCCGGCTGGCTACGGGATACATCGTCTTGTCGGGAAAGGTCATGGCGTTCAGGAACGTATTCAGCGAGCCCTTGACTAATTCGACAAAAGGTTCCTTCAGCGGAAATTTCCGCGAGCCGCACAAGACGGAGTGCTCGCAGATATGGGGCACGCCGGTGCTGTCCGACGGCGTCGTGCGGAAGGAAATGGAAAATACCTTGTTATCATCTTCATTTTGAATATATAACACCCGCGCTCCCGACTGAAGATGCTCCATTTCATAGGCCTGGCTTTCCAGCTCCTTGACGAAGACCGATCGGGTTACGCGAAATCCATGCAGCCCAGTCCCTGTTTCTAATTTCATCAACATTCCTCTTTTCTCTGTTATGATTGCAACACTATATTATTGTAAAATAAGGGCTTCTAACTCCGCTACGGAAGAAACGAAGAAATCCGGCGGAAACTGCCGCCGTTCCTCCTCGTTGCCGTAGCCGTAGCCGACGACGATGACCGGCAGGCCCGTTTCGCGGGCTCCGCAGACGTCGTACTGCCTGTCGCCGACCATGACGGCCCGTTTCGCCTCGTCCGGGCCGATATGCTGCAAAATGCGGCGAATAATATCAGCCTTCGTGTCCGTGCCGCCTACGGCCGGACCGGCAATCATTTCGACGTACGGCGCGATGCCGAATTTTTCACAGATAGCCTTGGCGTGAACCTCCGGTTTGGACGTGGCAACGAAGGAGCGTACGCCCCGTTCCTGCAGGCGCTGCAGCATGGGGACGACGCCGTCGAAGGCCCGGTTTTCAAACTTGCCTATCGTGCTGTAGCGCTGCTGGAAATGAGCGTACGTTTCCCGCGCCTTTTCCTCGGAAAATCCAAAGGTATCGCGAAACGTCGTGACCAGGGGCGGCCCGACGATAATATGCTGATCCAGCCGGCCTTCCGTCGTTTCGCCCATCTGTATGAGGGCATATTCAACGGACTTGATGATTCCTTCCTTCGAATCAGTCAGCGTGCCGTCTAAATCAAATAAAACGGATGTATACATACAAAACCTCCTAATAGTTTCCAATCAGACCATATATACTATATCATGTTTGCCATTGCCGTGCTAGAGGGCGGCCCGCCTGCAGTTGCTTCGCGCCGGAAAATGAAGTACTATACTATATATACAGTTTAAACTTATAAGGAGGCGATACGCCGTGACAGAAGAAGAAAAAATTTTCGCCGGATATGTCTTCAACAACCGCTCGCCGGAACTGGTGGCGATGAAGCACAAGGCCCACAGCGCCTGCCTGCGCTTCAACCAGATGGATGAATACGACCTGCAGCGCCTGCCTATCGTCAGGGAGTTTATCGGAGCCATTGGAAAGGTGTATTACTTCCAGGGACCCATTCAATTTAACTACGGCTGCCATACCTTCATCGGCGAAAATTTCTTCGCCAACTTCAACCTCACCGTCATGGACGACGCCCGCATTTATATCGGCGACAACGTCTGCTTCGGCCCCAACGTATCGCTTATGGCGACGAATCATCCCCTCCTGCCGCAGGAACGGCTCGGCCTCGACGACGAAGGGCGCATGACCATGGCCGAGTACGCCGAAGACATCCATATCGGTCATAACGTCTGGCTGGCCTGCAACGTCACCGTCCTAGGCGGCGTGCGCATCGGCGACAACGTCGTCATCGGCGCCGGCAGCGTCGTCACCAAGGACATTCCCGACGGCTATCTGGCCTACGGCAACCCCTGCCGCCCCGTACGCAGGATCACGGAACAGGACAGCCAACTACGCCGCATGCTGTCGGAAGACCGGGAATATTTCAAACATAATTTTAAACTGTAATACCCTCATCCATACATAGGAGGTACGACGATGAAACTCATGATTGCTTCAGACATACACGGCTCCGCATACTGCTGCCGCAGCCTGCTGGACGCCTTCCGCCGCGAGGAGGCGCAGAAATTAGTCCTGTTAGGCGATATGTTATATCACGGCCCGCGCAACGACTTGCCGAAAGAATACTGTCCCAAAGACGTAGCAGCCATGCTGAACGCCGAAAAGGACCGCATCCTCTGCGTACAGGGAAACTGCGACGCAGCCGTTGATCAAATGGTGCTGGAATTTCCCATCATGGCCAGCTATGCCCTCCTCTATTTAGGAAAGCGGACGGTCTTCGCAACGCACGGCGACGTCTTCAACACGACAACCCCGCCTCCCCTCGGCGCCGGCGACATCCTGCTTCACGGCCACACGCACGTGCCGGCCTGGGAGGCCTTCGGCAGCGGCAACCTATACCTGAATCCCGGCTCGATTTCCCTGCCCAAGGAAAACACGCCTGCCGGATATATGATCATGACGGCCGACGAATGCCAATGGAAAACCATGGACGGAAGCGTGTACCATACCCTGACGTTGTAAAATCGTCCAGCAGCATCTAACCAGCAAAAAACGGATTCATCAAGACCAGGCCCGCAGGCCTATCCTGATGAATCCGTTCTTTTTATGTCTTATACTTGCCGGCACCTGTTACCAATCGTTGCAGTGACGGTTGTGGCGATGGCGGCGGTCGCAGTCGCGGTCATTATCGATATCCCGTTCCAAAATTCTGCCCGTTTCGGCGTCAATCGTAAGATCACCGTCCCAGACTGTATCACTCTGGAAATCAATTTCGTAGACCTTGCGGCCATTGTCATAGTCCCGTTCTACGCGATGGATCACCGCGCCGGGATATTCGTTTTTAACAATCTGTTCCGCATCCTGCATGCTGATAGCGAAGGCCGGTACGATGCCCATGCACGTCACAGCTGCGACAGCCAGCAAGGCGCTCAATTTCTTTTTCATCGTCATTTCCTCCTACAGACTATATCTTAGTATTTTTCTTTCCGTTCTAAAATCTTGCCCGTATCGGCGTCAATGGTCAATTCGCCGTCCCAGATGCTGTCGGTTCTGAAATCTACTTCATATACTCTGCGGCCGTCGTCGTAATCACGGTCTACTCTATGAATCGTAGCGCCCGGATATTCTTTCAATACGATGTTTTCTGCATCCTGCGCGCTCATGCTGGCAAACGCCGTCGAAAATCCCATTGCACTTACAGCTAATACCGCTAAGATAGTTCCCATTTTCTTTTTCATACTCTAATACCTCCTAGTGTTTTTAGTTGCAGTAGTTTTTACACTTAAATTATTACATACTTCCGCCCCATTGTCAATATTTTTAATAATCATTATTTGTTAAAAATTTATTTAGAAGCAGTTTAGAGTTGTTTAGAAATCCTTTAGCATTGATAAAAAGCAGCCTCCCGACTGGTTGCCGGAAGGCTGCTTCTGTAACGATGCGGTTACTGCTGTGCTTTGCGCATCGCTTTCTTTCTGTCGTGTTTATCCAAAATGGCTTTGCGGATACGGATGCTCTTCGGCGTAACTTCGACGAGTTCGTCGTCGTTGATCCATTCGAGCGATTTTTCCAAGCCCATGACGCGGGGCGGAACGAGGCGCAGCGCTTCGTCCGACGCAGAGGAACGCGTATTGGTAAGGTGTTTTTTCTTGCAGGGGTTTACGTCGATGTCGACGTCGCGATTGCTTTCGCCTACGACCTGGCCGAGGTAAATTTCCTGAGCCGGCGAGATGAACATGTCGCCGCGGTCCTGCAGGTTGAAAATACCGTAGCCCGTCGTCGTGCCCGATTCAAAGGCGACTAAGCTGCCGCGCGTACGGCCGGGGATTTCGCCCTTCCAGGGAGCATAGCCGTGGAAGACGTGGTACATGATGCCGTTGCCCTTCGTAGCCGTGAGGAATTCGCTGCGGAAGCCGATGAGGCCGCGGGCCGGAATGATGAATTCCAGGCGCGTGTAGCCGGCAATGTCGACCATGTTGACCATTTCCGCTTTGCGAGTGCCGAGCTTTTCCATGACGGAGCCCATGAATTCCTGCGGCACGTCGATGGTCAATGCTTCCAGCGGTTCGCATTTCTGGCCGTTAATTTCCTTCGTAATGACGCTGGGCTTGCCGATCTGCATTTCATAGCCTTCGCGGCGCATTTCTTCGATGAGGACGGCAATATGCAGTTCGCCGCGGCCCGATACCTTAAAGGCATCGGCGCTGTCTGTTTCTTCGACGCGGAGGGACACGTTGGTCTGCACTTCGCGGAACAGGCGGTCGCGGAGGTGGCGGCTCGTGACGAATTCGCCTTCCTGACCAGCAAAGGGGCTGTCGTTAACGTAGAAAATCATCGACAAGGTCGGTTCGTCGATGTTGATTTTCGGCAAGGCTTCCGGATTCTGCGGGTCTGCTACAGTTTCGCCGATCTTGAGATCAGGAATACCGATGATGCAGGCAATATCGCCCATAGCAGCTTCTTCCGTTTCCGTCCGCTTCAGGCCTTCGTACGTATATACGCGGCCGACCTTGGCACGGCGCTGGCCTTCGCCGTCGGTAATCACGACGTTCTGGTTCGGACGGAGGCGGCCGCGGACGATACGGCCGATGGCGATTTTACCAACGTAGTCGTCGTAATCCAGGGTCGTAACCATGAACTGCAGCGGGCCGTCGATATCGCCTTTAGGGCAGGGGCAGTATTTAATAATGGTTTTAAACAACGGTTCCAAATCGGTGCTGTCGTCGTCCATAGAATACTTGGCGATGCCGTCGCGGCCGTTTGCGTAGATGACCGGGAAATCGAGCTGGTCGTCGTTGGCTTCCAATTCCATGAACAGTTCCAGTACTTCGTCTTCGACTTCCGAAACGCGGGCTTCGGGCTTGTCGATTTTATTGATAACTACGATAGGCTTCAAATTCTGTTCCAGGGCCTTGCGCAGTACGTATTTCGTCTGCGGCATAGGGCCTTCGAAGGCGTCGACGAGCAGCAGTACGCCGTCGACCATATTCAGAACACGTTCTACTTCGCCGCCGAAATCGGCATGGCCCGGCGTGTCGACGATATTGATCTTGACGCCTTCATGCATGACGGACGTGTTTTTGGACAGGATCGTAATGCCCCGTTCCCGTTCGATATCGCCGGAGTCCATGACTCGTTCGGCAACCTTTTCATTGGTGCGGAAAACGTGGCTCTGCTTAAGCATTGCGTCGACCAATGTCGTTTTGCCATGGTCAACGTGGGCAATAATTGCAATATTGCGAATATCTTGACGTTCCATCTAATGTCCTCTCTCCTATGTCAAATAATGATAAGTATAGTTAGTTCGTAACTCATAGAGTATAGCACAAAAAGCCCCGCTTGACTACACGTCGCAGGGCTTTTTACAGAAAAATACGATGAAATTTACCTAGTCTTCGCCGATGATCCGCACTTCCGGCTCTAAATGGACGCCGTGGGCCAGTTCGACGCGGCGCTGCACTTCGCGAATGACCTGCAGGACGTCGCGGGCCGAGGCATGGCCCCGATTGACGACGAAGCCGGCGTGCTTCGTCGATACCTGCGCGTCGCCGCATGACAGGCCCTTCAGGCCGGTCTGGTCGATGAGAGTGCCGGCAAAATATCCCGGAGGACGCTTAAAAGTGCTGCCGGCGCTGTGCATTTCCAGCGGCTGCTTGCTGCGCCGCCGCTGCATGAGGTCGTCCATGGTGCGCTGGATTTCGTCCTTATCGCCGGGCCGCAGGAGCAGTTCCACTTCGACGACGAATTCCTGGGATTTCTGAAACCGGCTCTGGCGATAGCCAAAGCCCAGATTCGGCGCGCTGTACGTATGGACGCCGCCGGTGCTGCTGACCGTACGGACACGGGACACGACATGGCTCATTTCGCCGCCGTAGGCGCCGGCGTTCATGAAGACGGCGCCGCCCAGCGTGCCGGGTATGCCGCAGGCAAATTCTATGCCCGTCAATCCCTGTTCCTGCGCAAATTGGCAAATATCCTTCAGCATGTAGCCCGCGCTGACCAGCATCTTGCCGTCATGGCAGGACAAGACCTTCTTCAGGCGGTTCAGCTGGATGACGACGCCGCGGATGCCGCCGTCCCGGACGAGGACGTTCGATCCGCCGCCCAAGACCGTCACGGGCAGTTCCAGGGAACGGGCGATGCGGATGGCCACGGACATTTCCTTTACCGACGCCGGCAGGACCAGAATATCAGCCGGGCCTCCGACGGCAAAGGTCGTATGCTCGCTCATGGGCGCGTCGAGAATGATGTTGTCCATCGGCGTATACTTGCTCATCTGCGCCGCAAAACTTGTCAATGCGTACTTATTTATCAAGAATGCTCATTCCTTCTGCCATTGCGTTCTGAATTACCTGATACACTTCTCCGGCCATCGCCTGCCAGCGGTTGTATTTCTGCAGGTAAGCCATAGCCGTTTCGTTCTTTTTAAGCTGTTCCGCCATGCGGTTCAGCTGTTCGATTTTCTTGCGGATCGGCTTATTGCCCATGGATTCGGCATAAGCCAGCTGGGCCTGCATGATGAGGAAATCCTGCACCAAATGGGCCGTCTTTTCGTCTTCGGCCAGCACCTTGCCCGCCTCTACCAGTTCTACGTATTCCTTGCAATTTTGAATCGCTTTTGCCAACTCATTGGCTTTATCGTATAATTCCACTATTGTTTCCCGCCTTTTCCTTAGGTTAAATGATCGATGCCGACGCCGCCCTTGGCCATGCCGGGAAATCCGAGCTGGCGCAGCGCTTCATACGAAACGATGGCGACCGTATTCGACAGGTTCAGACTCCGCGCTTCTTCGGCCATGGGCACGCGGAAGCAGCTGTCCGGATATTGCTTAAGCAATTCTTCCGGCAAGCCCTTCGTTTCCTTGCCGAAGACGAGCATGTCGTCTTCTTGAAACTGAATATCGGCATAACACTGGTTTGCCTTTGTCGTCAAATAAAAAAAGCGGTGGCCTTTGTATTTTTCCAGCACTTCATCGAAGTTTTCATGAACCTGTACGTCTACGAGATGCCAATAATCAAGGCCGGCGCGCTTTAAATGCTTGTCGTCGATAGAAAACCCCAAGGGTTTTACCAAATGCAGCGTCATCTTATTCGCCGCGCATAACCGGGCTACGTTGCCCGTATTGCCGGGAATTTCCGGCTCTACCATTACAATATGCATAGTATCAATCACTCTCCAACAAATATTGTACAAGATTTCCCGTAGGAGCACAAGAGGAAAGGCCGGCCATGTATTCATTGATTTTTTTTATCATGCATGGTATAATATAAATAATAATTATTCTTTAATTATTATTTTCAAAAATCAAAAGAGAGGTGTTTTCACATGGATACATTTGATAACATTGCCCAGTACCCCATCTACTTTGCCCCCGGCTGTCGCCTCATGCAGCTGGAACCTGCCATGGTTTCGGAAGTGTACGATTACCTGCGGAAATTATTCGGCAACATCCGCCTGTACACGCGCTGCTGCGCCTTTGACGACGCCAAACAGCACGATGAAGAAGCCGTTTTCATCACCTTGTGCGACTCGTGCTTCAAAATCTACGGCGAAACGTACGCCAACCTCCACATGCGCGATTTCTGGAGCGTATACGACGAATACAAGACCATCTATCCCTTAGGCGACAACGAAGCCAAACTCCGCGACGCCTTGGACTCAACCATGTGCGCTCCCGCTCCGATTAAAGCGATGCGCCCCTTCTTCGACGAATGGAAGACCTGGAGCACTAGCCACCGGGAACCGGAAAAATAAGGAGGCTCCTCCCATGAAATTCACGTACTACGGTCATGCAGCCTTTTCGCTGTCTGACGAAACGACTACGATTCTCTTCGACCCGTTTATTACGGACAATCCGTGGACAAACGTCTGTCCCGCCGACATTGACTGTCAGTACGTCGTCTTGACCCACGCCCACGGCGACCACTACGGCGACGTCGAAGCCATCGCCAAGAAAAACGACGCCTTAGTCGTCAGCACGGCTGAAGTAGCGGGCAAAGCGGCCGCTGCAGGCTGCCGGGCTCACGCGATGCACGTCGGCGGCAGTGCCTCTTTTCCCTTCGGCACGATTCGCCTGACGCCGGCCTTTCATGGATCGGGCGTCGAAGGCGGCATGGCCTGCGGCGTCATCGTCGAATTCGGCGGCAAGCGCGTCTACTTCGCCGGCGATACGGGTCTGTTTTCAGACATGAAAATCCTCGACCGCTTCGGCAAGATCGACTGCGCCATTCTCCCCATCGGCAACAACTTTACCATGGGCATAGACGACGCGGCCTTGGCGGCCTTGTGGATTCAGCCGAAGTTCGTCATCCCCGTCCACTACAAGACGTGGCCGATCATCGACGCCGACCCGCAGGAATATAAGCAGCTTACGGAAAGCAAGTACAATATTCCCGTCCAGGTCGTCGAACCGGGAACGACATACGAATTCTAAACAACTGCATAAACAAGAAACGGCCCTGTCGTGAAAGTATCTCCTTTCATGGCAGGGCCGTATTTCATATATTTATCTTCTTTCGTATTCCCGTTCTACGCGCTGTTCCAGCAGGGCCGCTTCGCGTTCGATGCGCTGAATGGCCTCGGTCATATCCCGCACGTACTGCTCGTCTGTAATAGACTGTAAGTTGACGCGGACGCTGTAAAAAGCCGACCGCATGGCAGAGCGGGCGTTCATGGCCGCAATGGCTCCGTCCGTAATAACCCACTTATTGCCGTAGCGCACGGTCTGCTCCGCCAGCTGCACGAGGACGAAAATATCCTTTCCCAGAGAAAAGGGGATTTCCGCCGCTTCCTTGAAGGCCTGCTGCACAATGTCTTTCCGATTGGGCGTATCCTTAGGGAGCCGCACGGCCCGGATTACGCCGTCAAAAGCCGCCGCGTCCTCGGCAATACCGGCCAGATAGCGTATGCGCAGGTCTCGGGCCTGTTCCTTAATGGATTCCATCAGCTTGGCCACGTCTTCATACCCTTTTTTACCGAGGGTCAGGTTTGCCACCATCTCGACGAGGGCCGCCGCCGAGGCCGCCGTCATGGCCGCGATGCCGCCGCCGCCGGGAACAGGCTCCTTAGAAGCCGTCGCTTCCAGCAGGGCGTCGAGGGGCATGGACTGGAAGCGGCTGAAATCGGGCTTAGAACAATCCTGTGATAACGCCATTTTCATCGATATCCATTCTATTAGCAGCAGGAACCTTCGGCAAGCCCGGCATCGTCATAATGTCGCCGGTCTGGCAGACGATAAAGCCTGCACCGGTGCAGACGCGCACGTCCTTGACGGTAACGGTGAAGTCCTTCGGCGCGCCGAGGAGAGACGGATCGTCGGACAAGGAATACTGCGTCTTCGCTACGCAGAGAGGCATCTTGTCGAGGCCGAATTTTTCCAGCTCGGCCACCTGTTTCTGCGCTTTGCTTTCAAAGACGACGCCTGCGCCGCCGTAAATCTTTTTGACGATCGTTTCCATCTTCTGGGCGATGGTGTCGTTTACGTCGTACAGCGGCTTGTACGGCGTCTGCGGCTGGGCGATGAGCTGCAGTACCTTTTCTCCCAATTCTACGCCGCCCTTGCCGCCTTCGGCCCAGCAGTTATTGAGGGCTGCGTCGACGCCGTAATCGGCGCAGAGCTGGCGGAGCGTCGCGATTTCCGCATCCGTATCGGTAGCAAATTTATTGATGCCGACGACGACGGGAACGTCGTAGGTACGCATATTTTCCACGTGCTTAGCCAAATTGGCAAAGCCCTTCTTCAAGGCTTCGATATTTTCTTCCTGCAAGTTCTTCTTGTCTACGCCGCCGTGCATTTTAAGAGCCCGGACTGTTGCGACGACGACGACGGCGTTCGGTTTAATGCCGGCGAAACGGCACTTAATGTCCATGAATTTTTCCGCGCCGAGGTCTGCGCCGAAACCGGCTTCCGTAACGGCGATCTCGCCCATCTTGAGGGCCAGCTTCGTAGCGACGACAGAGTTGCAGCCATGCGCGATGTTGGCGAAGGGGCCGCCGTGTACGAGGGCCGGCGTGTGCTCGATCGTCTGGACGAGGTTCGGCTTGATAGCGTCCTTCATGAGGATAGCCATTGCGCCTTCGACGCCGAGCTGGCGGGCCGTCACGAGGTTGCCGTCCAAGTCATAGGCTACGGTGATGTCGCCCATGCGCTTCTTCAAGTCCATGAGGTCGCTGGCCAGGCACAGGGCCGCCATGATTTCCGAGGCAACGGTAATCATGAAATGGTCTTCTCGCGGAAACCCGCAGACTTTGCCGCCCATGCCGACGACGATGTTGCGCAGGGCCCGGTCGTTCATGTCCATGACGCGCTTCCAGATGACGCGGCGCACGTCGATGCGCAGGGCGTTGCCCTGATGAACATGGTTGTCGATGGCAGCGGCCAGAAGATTGTTGGCCGCCGTAATAGCGTGCATGTCGCCTGTAAAATGGAGGTTAATATCTTCCATCGGCAGTACCTGCGAGTAGCCGCCGCCGGCAGCGCCGCCCTTAATGCCGAATACGGGGCCAAGGGACGGTTCGCGCAGGGCAACGACGGCCTTATGCCCCATGTAGTTCAGCGCCTGGGCGAGGCCGATCGTCGTCAGCGTCTTGCCTTCGCCGGCCGGCGTCGGCGTAATAGCCGTGACGAGGACGAGCTTGCCGTCTTCGTTTTTCGAAAGGCGCTTGATAGCGTCAAAGGAAATCTTTGCCTTATATTTACCGTATAATTCCAAATCATCGTCAGTTAATCCGACTTTTTCCGCAATCTTTACGATCGGTTCCAGCGTGGTCTGCTGTGCAATTTCAATATCGCTTAATACCTGTGCCATGATTTGCGTCACTCCTGTTCGTAGCATAAAAAAATACCGACACTTCTGGAAATGTTGCCCAGACGGTCGGCTTCGCGTCAATCATGCTCCCCGTGGTTGATTCCACTTCCGTCAGTCACATGATTATGGACTTATTATACAAGAATTCTCCGTATACTGTCAATGACATTTGCCCCTTCCCGGATACAGCCCGGCTCCACAAAAATCAAAAAAGGGATATCACCTGGCGCATGTCGGCTAGTACGAAAAGAAGCCGGTTCACAGAGAACCGGCTTACATGCCATACGCAGTATGATTACATGTCGATTTCCTGTACCTCGCCAAAGGATACGGGGCCGCCGATAAAAATGCTGCGCAGCTCCTTGTCTTCGCCTTCTACGGTCGCGGCGATGGCAATCGCCCCGCCGGGCTGCTGAATCGTGCAGGATACGTCCTTTTTGCCTACGCAGGCCAGGGCTGCCGCTACGGCCGCCGAGCCGGAGCCGCAGCTTTGTTCCCAGTACAGCGTGTCCGTCGCCGTCACGTATACGGCCGGGACCATGTGCAGATGGGCCGGGTCAAAGAGAATGAGGCCGAATGCATCCAGCTGTTCGTCTGACGCATAGTCCTGCAAGGCCGACCAAAACATGTCCTTGTATTCCATTTCCGTTTCAGAGGCAAAGTGGACGAAATGAACGATGCCCGGCAGCTCGACGCGGAAAAAGCGGCTCGGCATGCCGCCTACGTCGAGGAGAACTGCTTCGACAGACAAGGGCATGGGCATCTCGATATAGGCGTCGTAGGCCCCGTCGGGACGCTTTTTCGCCTGGGCCTGGAGGAGGCCTTCGCAGCCCGAGCAGGACACGGCATAGTCGCCGCTATCCCGGCCAGCGAGCTGCAAGGCGTAGGCCGCAGCGGAGCGGGATGCATTGCCGCAGAATTCGCCGCCCATCATGTCGACGCGCAGCGGCTGGCCTTCTGTCATGGATAAATACGCGACCTGCTCGGCGTCAATCCCCTTGTCTTTCAATAGCTTCGCCGCCAAGGAGCTGCGCTGTTCCGGCGCGACGCCGCTCAGTACGAATAGGGTCGTATTGCCGCTGGGATCTGCTTTTACATATTGCAGTTTCACGTTGCTCAACTTCCTTTCTATCTGATAAAAAAGGTACCGGCCATGCCGATACCTTTTTGTAATGCGACTTTTATTTCTTGACGAGTTCTTCTTCTACCTGAATGTGAAGCTCGTGAAGTTGTTTTTTCGTAACTTCCGACGGTGCTTCGCTCATGGGGTCGATAGCGTTCTGCGTCTTCGGGAAGGCGATGACGTCGCGGATGGACTTGCGTTTGAGCATGAGCATGATCATGCGGTCCAGGCCGAAGGCCAAGCCTCCGTGAGGGGGAGCACCGTATTCAAAGGCCCGGAGCAGGAAGCCGAATTTCTGTTCCGCTTCTTCCGGCGTAAGGCCGATAGCCTTAAATACGCGCTGCTGCAAGTCAGGCTGGTAAATACGGAGGGAACCGCCGCCCAGTTCGACGCCGTTGAGAACAAGGTCGTATGCCTTAGCATAGACGTGAGCCGGGTCTGTTTCCAATTTATCCAGGTCTTCGTCGCGGATAGCCGTGAACGGATGATGCATGGCGACGTAGCGTTTTTCTTCTTCGCTGTATTCGAACATAGGGAAATCGACAACCCAGGTAAAGGCGAATTTGCTTTCGTCGATCATGTTCATGCGGCGGGCCATTTCCTTACGCAGTTCACCGAGAGCCGCTGCGACGACGGCCGGTTTGTCGGCAATCATGAGGACCAAGTCGCCCGTTTCGCTGCCGCACTTTTCGCCGATAGCTTTGAGCGTGTCTTCGCCGAGGAATTTCTTAACCTGCGATTTCAGCGTGCCATCTTCCATGAAGCAGATCCATGCCAAGCCCTTGGCACCGTAGCGGGATACGTATTCGACGAGGTTGTCCAGTTCGCGGCGCGGAATGCCGGCGTCGCCCTTGACGTTGATGGCCTTGACCTGGCCGCCGTTGTCGACGACGGAGCGGAATACCTTGAATTCCGTATCGCGGACGAGGTCCGTAATGTCGGTAAACTTCATGTCGAAGCGCAGGTCCGGCTTATCGGAGCCGTAGTTTTCCATGGCGTAGTCCCAGGTCATGCGGTGAATCGGCAGTTCTACGTCGTGGCCCAGCGTTTCCTTGAAGATATAGTGAACCATTTCTTCGACGAGCGTCAAGATTTCTTCCTGATCCATAAAGGACATTTCCATGTCCAGCTGAGTGAATTCAGGCTGGCGATCGGCGCGCAGGTCTTCATCGCGGAAGCAGCGGGCGATCTGATAGTAGCGGTCCATGCCGGAAATCATGAGCAGCTGTTTGAAAATCTGCGGAGACTGGGGCAATGCATAAAACTTGCCTTCGTTGACGCGGCTCGGTACAAGGTAGTCGCGGGCGCCTTCAGGCGTGCTCTTGCACAGCTCCGGCGTTTCGATATCGATGAAGCCGTGTTCGTTCAGGAACGTGCGCATAGCGTGTTTTACTTTATGGCGCATGATGAGGTTGTTCTGCATTTCCGGACGGCGCAGGTCGAGATACCGGTATTTCAAGCGGATCTTTTCGTCGACGTCGATGTTATCTTCAATGTAGAACGGCGGCGTCTTGGACGAGTTGAGAATACGCAGCTCTTCGCAGCGGATTTCAATCGTGCCGGTCTTCATCTTCGGGTTTACCGTATCCTTATCGCGCATGCGCACGACGCCGCGGACAGCCAGAACGTATTCCGTACGGACCTGTTCGGCCTTTTTAAAGGAAACTTCTTCGTAATCCGGCGAGGCTACGACCTGTACGATACCCGTACGGTCGCGGAGGTCGATGAAAATCAATCCGCCGTGATCGCGGCGGCGTTCCACCCAACCGCACAGAATTACTTCTTTGCCATTGTCCGCTTCGCTGACTTCAGCACAATATTGCGAGCGGTGCAAACCTTCCATTGTATCCATGAATGAATCATCCCTTCTTATGTGTTTCCATATATGCAACAATTCCGTCGATCGGAACGCTGACTTGCTCTTTCGTAGCCATATCGCGGACCTGAGCCTGACCGGCGGCCAGCTCTTCTTCGCCGATAATGACTGTATAATCGGCTTCCAGGCGGTTCGCCGATTTCATCTGCCCCTTCATGCTGCGGCCCATCGTGTCGATTTCGGCATACATGCCCTTGGCACGAAGCTGCTGCTGGAGGCTGAAGGCTTCCGTCTTAGCCGCGTCGCCGAGGGCTACGATGAATACGGGCTGCTTCTTTTCTACCGGCGGCAGCAGGCCTTGTTCCTTCAAAGTCAGGAGCAGCCGTTCCATGCCGATGGCAAAGCCGATACCCGGCGTCGCCGGACCGCCCACTTCTTCTATGAGGCCGTCGTAGCGGCCGCCGCCGCAGACCGTACTCTGGGCCCCTAAGGGGGCGTACATGATTTCAAAAGCCGTATTCGTATAGTAATCCAAGCCGCGGACAAGGCGCGGATCCAATTCGTAAGGAATGCCGATCTTCGTCAGGTATTCCTGAACCTTGGCAAAGTGTTCCTTGCAGTCGTCGCAAAGGTTGTCCGTCAATTCGGGAACGCCGACAGCGGCCTGCTTGCAGCCTTCTTCCTTGCAGTCGAGGACGCGCAGGGGATTCTTTTCCAGACGGGCCTTGCAGTCGTCGCAGAGCTGATCTTTTTTGTCGGCGAAGAAATCGAGGAGCTTCTGCCGGTAAATGGGACGGCATTTCGGGCAGCCGACGGAATTGAGATGAAGGACTAAATCGTTCAGTCCCAATTCGCGGAACAGCTGAAAGGCCATCGCGATGATTTCCGCATCGACGGCCGGGTCCTTCGAGCCGATTTCTTCAACGCCGAACTGATTAAACTGGCGGTACCGTCCAGCCTGGGGACGGTCGTGACGGAACATGGGCCCCATGTAATAGAACTTATGAACCTTCGGGTCGCCGTATAATTTATGCTCCAAATACGCGCGGACGACGGACGCCGTATTTTCAGGGCGCAAAGTCATGCTGCGGCCGCCGCGGTCATTGAAGGTGTACATTTCTTTCGTAACGACGTCGGTCGTTTCGCCGATGCCGCGCAAAAACAATTCGGTACTTTCAAACAAAGGGGTACGAATTTCGCCGAACCCGTAAAGCGAACAGATCTGACGGATTTTCTGCTCTAAAATCTGCCAATCTGCCGTTTGTTCCGGCAAGAAATCCTGCGTACCTCTGGGTGCGGTAATTGCCATTACAAATCCTCTCCTCCATATATGATAGCACACAAACGGCGGCGCTGCCTCATGTTTTCCGGCAGAGCCTCTATATATCTGTCTATGTCCTTAGGCATGTACAGCTTTTCCAGACTGTGGCCGTCGCTGCGGACAAATTTCGTCGCTCCCCCCGGCCCGGCGGCCAGGACGGTTCCCCGTTCTTCCATCATTTCGATGTTGTAGGGGCTGATCGCTCCCGGCAAGGCGTAGCCGACGTTGGCAAAGCTGGCGGCCATATAGGTCTGCCGATACATATAATACGGCCCGTAGCCGCCTTCCTGCAGCGTTTGCCGGCACACGTCCAGCATAGCGCCCACTTCCTCGGCAGAAGGGATGTCCTCCCGCAGGGGGTGATGAAATAAAGGCGCCCGTTTTTTTAATGCTAACGTATGAATTGTAACATTTTCTGGGTGCAGTTGGCAAACAATTTCCATATTTTCCCGCATATCCTCTACGGTTTGGCCGGGAAGGCCGGCGATAAAGTCCATATTGACGACGGGAAAGGCCATTTGTCTGCATCGCTCGTACATGTCGTATATATCTTCCGTCGTATGCCGCCGTCCGATGGCGTCGAGAAGGCGCTGCTGCATCGTCTGGGGATTGACGCTGATACGTGTCACGCCGCTGCGGCGCAGCAAGGCCAATACGTCTTCCGATGCCGTATCGGGCCGCCCCGCTTCGACAGTCCACTCTTCCACACCGGCAAAGACGGAGCTCATAGCCGTCATCAGCCGCCGCAGTATCGGCAAGGGCAGGCACGTCGGCGTGCCGCCGCCTACGTAAGCCGAGCGGATGCGCAGGCCGTACTGCCGGCACAAACGGCCCATATCTTCTATATCGGCGACGATGGCGTCGGCAAAATCCTGAAGTGCACCATCGTTCTCTTCTCCGATAAGACGCGAAGGAAAGGAACAGTACACGCAATGGCTGGGACAGTAGGGAATGCCGACATATACGGAAAAATCCTTCTTGCCGCCCGTCACATAGGGCCGCTGCACTGCCGCCATCTGGACGAGAAACTTCGCCGTGTCTTCCGCCACCTCATACCGGCTGCACAGATGGCGCCGGGCTGCTTCCGCATCCATCCCTTCGTCAAACAGGCGATGAACTAATTTGGTAGGTCGCACGCCGATGAGCGTTCCCCACGGGCTCTTGGGCTTGCCGCTGAACTGTTCGTGCCAATGGAGGAGGCAGTCCTTGATATGGGTCCTCTCCTCTCCCGGCTGGCACAGCCAGGTTTCCGACCGCCAGGCGCCGTCACCGCCGAAGGCGCAGGACAAACGGAGACGGCCGTCCCGTTCTTCCAGGACGACCGCTGCGCCTATAGTGCGGCATTCGCGGCCGCCGACATAGCCCAGGGAGGCCATGACCTGGCCGACGAGGGAGTGATATCGTTCGGGGCCGCTGTAGCTGTAGGTCTGAAAGTCCGGCGTATTATTCATGTTCGCCTTGTTCAGCCTCCCGTTTCTTTTCACAGTCTTCACAATAGCCGTATACCTTGAGCTGATGATCTACCGTATGGAAATGGAGGCGCTTCTGCAAAATAGACTCCAGCGTCTCCAGCAGGTCGTCCTGGCATTCCCACACCTTGCCGCAGCCCATGCAGATCAGGTGATGATGGAAATGGCCTTCGTTGTCTCGGTCGTTCAATTCGTAGCGGCTGCAGCCGTCGTCGAAATCGAGCTTTTTCAGAAGGTCCATTTCCGTGAACAAATCGAGCGTCCGATATACCGTAGCCAGGCCGATGTCCGGAGACATCTTCTTTACGATTTCAAAGACCTCTTCGGCATTCATGTGGCGGATATCGCTTTCGACGAAGGCCCGCAGGATGACCTGCCGCTGCGACGTCATCTTGCATTTCTTATCTTTTATCTTGTCTTTCATGCGCTTCATCATGATATTCATGATTTCTTCTTTACTGGTGTTGTTAGTTTCCATATGTATTCATCGCCTTTTCTTTATACGTATTGTAAAACCACAAATGCTTGCACAAAATCTGCAGGACCGCCGTTACGGGTACAGTCAGTATCATGCCGGCCACGCCGAACAGCGTGCCGCCGATGAGCAGCGCGATGACGATGACGACGGGATGGAGGCTGATAACTGCCCCCATGACCTGCGGCATGATGAGGTGGCTGTCTATCTGCTGAATGATGACGTAAAATACGAGGACCTTGACCGACAAGGTCAGGTCGACAGTCGCTCCCAGCAGGATAGCCGGTATGGCTCCCACGATAGGTCCGACGATAGGAACCCACTCTGTAATAGCCGCAATCAAGCCGATGACCATGGGATAGGGAACGCCCATAGCCCACATGCCGAGAAAGGTCAGCGTGGCGATAATGCAGCTCATGAGCAGCTGTCCGCGTATGTAGCGGCTCAGCACCGTGTGTATTTCATCAAACACCACCGCCAGCTGAGGACGGTAGTGCTCCGGGTAAATATTGACAAAGGACCGTACCATGCGGCCGCCGTCCTTCATGAAGTAAAACGTAATGAAGGGGACGACGAAAAATTCCACGACCGTGCCGGCTATGACGAAGACGGAGCGGATGAGGTTGGTCACGCCTTCTACGCCGTAATTGCCGACCTTGACGAAGGCGTCGTTGATGATGACCTTGATCTGCTCGGGAATGTAAAACTGCGTCTGTTCATTTTCCAGCTGGTTGACCAGCGCCGCCGTCTGGGCCACCAGGTTATTGAAGTTGGCCGCCAATAAATTCAGCTGATACAGCAGCGGCTTGAGTATGACGTTCGTCAGGCCAGTCATGACCAGGATAAACGTAAAAAACGAAAGAAGTATGGCTATGTCCGCGGGCAGACGCCGATTCGTCAGCTTGTAGCACAGGCGCATAAACAGATTCCGCATCGGCATCAGGATAAACGTCAGGATCAGCGATATGACGACGGGCCAGTAGATGGAATGGACCAGCAGGAACAGCGCGCCGGCGAGAGCCGTCAGGGTGACGCGCAGCCAGAACTGGGATTCCTTGTACATAGACATGGCTTACCAGCCTCCGTATAGGAAGGGGTTTCCCCGCCGTTCTTCCCCTATAGTCGATTCCGGCCCGTGTCCCGGCAGGACGACCGTATCGTCAGGCAGGCTCATGAGCTTATTGTTGATGCTGCTGATGAGCGTGCGGGACGAGCCGCCGTATAAATCCGTACGGCCTACGGAGTAGCGGAACAAGGTGTCGCCGGAAAAGACGACGCCCTCGCCGTACAGGCACAGGCCGCCCGGCGTATGGCCCGGCGTTTCAATGACCGTAAAGGACAGATTGCCCAAGGTAATCGTATCGCCTTCATGAGCGATGTAATCGGGCGACGCGCATTCGATGGGATGGCCCATGAACAGGGACAGGTTGTTTCTGGAATTGCTGATTAAATCCTTATCGCCTTCGCCGATGTATACAGGGACGTTTTTACGGTTCCGCAGCTCCTGCAGAGCCCCGATGTGGTCAGCATGGCCGTGGGTCTGGAATATAAATTTTAAATGGAGCTGGTGATCTTCCAGGGCCTGGTTAATCTTATCGTAATCCCAGGCCGGATCGACGACCATCGCGTCTTTCGTCTCGCTGTCGTATACGATGTAGCAGTTCGTCATAACGGGCCCCAACATCATTGTCATATATTTCATGCTCATATAAGTGTCCTCCTAAAATAATTTTTTGCTGTCTACGAGGATCGTAACCGGGCCGTGATTTTCCAGCGAAACGACCATTTCCGTCCGGAACCGGCCCGTAGCCGTGCGGATGCCCATGGCGCTCACGGCGGAGACGAACTTCTCATACAGCGCTTCGGCCAATTCCGGCGGCGCCGCTTCGGTAAAGCTGGGCCGGCGGCCATGGCGGGCGTCGCCGCACAGGGTGAATTGCGACACGACGAGCATGTCGCCGCCGATATCGACGAGGGATCGGTTCATCTTTCCCTTGTCGTCTTCAAAAATACGCAGGTTGGCGATCTTTTCCGCCATGTACAGCGCGTCCTTTTCGTTGTCATCCTGGGCCACGCCCAGCAGGACCGTCAGGCCCAGGCCTGCGCGGCCCGTTTCCACGCCTTCCGACGTCACGGACGACGTCAGCGTTCTCTGCACTACTGCTCTCATTGCTGTCCTCCTGTATAGCGCTGTACGAGGTATACGTCCTTCAAGCGCCGGATTTTCGTCGTGACGAATTCAAACTGAGCCAAATCCTTGATGCTGATGCTCATATGAATCGTAACGCTCTTCGTGTCGTTGACCTTCGCGTTGACAGACAGGACGGAAATCTTCATTTCCGCCAGGGCCGCCATGATTTCCGCCATGATGCCCGTGCGGTCGTAGGCGACGATTTCCATGCTGACTTCAAAGTTTTCGTTGCTGCCGTATTCCCATTCCACGTCGATGAGGCGGTCGATGTCGTTCTGGTTGTTGCTGATATTGGGACAGTCGGCACGATGGACCGAAACGCCGCGGCCCCGCGTGATAAAGCCGATGATCGGATCGCCCGGCACGGGGCTGCAGCACTTGGCCAGCCGTACGAGAAGGCCCGGCTCGCCCTTGACCAGCACACCTGTGCCGTTGGATTTGACGGGCTTTTTCGGCTTGAGCTTTTCTATCATGGCCAGGCTGCTCTTTTCTTCCTGCTTCTGCAGTTCCTTCTTGTGCAGCTCCAGCAGCTTGATGAGGACCGTATTGACGGCGAATCCGCCGTAGCCTACGGCGGCGACGAGGTCGTCTTCCGAACCGGCGTTCATCTGCTTGGCAACCCGGGCCAGGCGGCCCGCCGTATTGATGGCCTTCCAGTCGTGGCCTAAGCGCTTGCATTCCCGTTCCAGCGCTTCAGCGCCTTTCAGGATATTGTCTTCTCTATTTTCCTTCTTGAACCAGTTGCGGATTTTCGAGCGGCTTTCGGAGCTGCCGACAATTTTCAGCCAGTCCAGGCTGGGCTTCCCGACCTTAGACGTGATGATTTCTACGATATCGCCGTTTTTCAGCGCGTAATCCAGCGGCACGATCTTGCCGTTTACCTTAGCGCCGACGCAGCGATGGCCTACGTCCGTATGGATGCGGTAGGCAAAGTCGATGGGAATAGCCCCCTGGGGCAGGTCGATGACGTCGCCCCGCGGCGTGAAGACGAATACTTCGTCGGAAAAGGCGTCGAGCTTGAGGGCGTTGACGAATTCCTGGGGATTGCTCGTATCCTGCCATTCGAGGAGGTTGCGGAGCCAGCCCATCTTTTCGTCGAATTCGTTCTTGCCGGCGTTGGCGTTGCCTTCCTTATACCGCCAGTGAGCCGCGACGCCGTACTCGGCGATGTGATGCATTTCCCAGGTCCGAATCTGGATTTCTACGGGCTGCCCTCTCGTGCCGATGACCGTCGTATGCAGGGACTGGTAGTTGTTCGGCTTCGGCATGGCAATGTAGTCCTTGAAGCGGTACGGCAGGGGCTTCCACAAGCTGTGGACGATCCCCAAAACGCCGTAGCAGTCCTGAACGGAATCGACGATGACCCGGATAGCGAACAAGTCGTATACCTGGCTGAGATCGCGGTTATCTTTTTTCATTTTTTTATAAATGCTGTAAAAATGCTTCGGCCGGCCGTTAATCTCGCACTGGATATGGGCGTCCTCCAGAGCTTTGCGCAGTACGTCGATCGCTTCGTTGATGATTTCTTCGCGGACGTGCCGCTTTTGCTTCATCTGGTCTACCAGGTCGTAGTATTTATCGGGCTCCAAATAGCGGAAGGACAAGTCTTCCAATTCCCACTTGATATTGAAAATACCGAGGCGATGGGCCAAAGGCGCGAAGATTTCCAGCGTTTCCTGGGCGATGCGCTTCTGCTTGTCGCTGCGCATGTACCGCAGGGTCCGCATGTTGTGCAGGCGGTCGGCCAGCTTGATGACGACGACCCGCACGTCCTTGGCCATGGCCAGGAACATCTTGCGCATGCTGTTGAGCTGCTGGTCTTCCTTGGTCCGGTAATTGAGACGGCTCAATTTCGTAACGCCGTCGACGAGGAAGGCTACTTCCTTGCCGAAGAGATTTTTCAAATCGTCCAGCGTATAGTCCGTATCTTCGACGACATCGTGCAGAAGAGACGCCGTAATAGTCCGCGTGTCGATTTTCATATCCGCCAAAATCTGGGCCACAGCCAGCGGATGGAGGATATAGGGCTCGCCGCTGGCCCGGTGCTGTTCCTTATGGGCTTCGGAAGCTAAGGCATAGGCCTTCTTTACGTCGTCGCAGCCGGCGTCGGGAAGATAGCTGTGAATCGTATCGATTAAATGTTGAAACGCTTTATCCGGCTCGGTAAAGGCCGTTGCTGCATCTTTATGTTCCATACAAATTCCCCCTTAGGTCTTACTGTATTTCTGATATGTCGGCGACATATGCAGGCACATTTTCCCGGAGAGGACGGGAAAGTAATAAGACGGGCCGTCTACGTCGCTTCGTATTTTTAAAACGCCTATTTCCTTCAGCACGAGGATCGCCGCATAAATGGCATGAGCTTCATACCGGTCGCCTTCAGCCGCCAAGGCGCGCTGCTGCACCTGCCATACGGGCATCCCCCATTCAGGAATGCATTTTTTCAAGGCCAAATATATATCTATCATGACTGTCCGGTCTAAATGGACAGGAATATCGGGACCGCGCAGATCCTGCACGACGAGCTGCGGCGATGCCACGCCGTTGAACTCGTTGCGCTCCAGCTGAAAAGCCACGTCGATGCAGTCGCCTTCCATGATTTCGTCGCAGGCCTCCGCCATAGACCACCCTACGCCGGATATTCGCGTATGCTTGCCGCTGCGCAGGACCAGGCGCAGGTGTTTTTTATCCCTGCCGATAGGCCGGGCTTCGTCGACCGTGCAGCCTTGCAGGGAAAAAACGGGACGGCTGTTGCCCATGCCGTAGGGCTCCAGCTGGCTCAGCTCGCCGACCAGAGACAGGGTGATATCGTCGGGCCGGAGCTCGCCGTCCACGGCCAGCTGCGGAATATAGTCTTCTTCCTTCATGTGGGCCGCCGCATAGTCTATCAAGCGCTGGCGGAAGTCCTCGATGCGGTCGGCCTGTATGGAAAATCCAGCCGCCATGGGATGGCCGCCGTATTGAATCAGCAAGTCGTCGGCATACTGCAGGGCTTCGTACATATTAAAGCCGGCAATACTCCGGCACGAGCCCTTGCCGACGCCGTCGTGAACGCTGATGACCAGCGACGGCCGGTAATACTCTTCTACCAGCCGCGACGCCGCAATGCCGATAACGCCGGCATGCCAGTCCTGCCCGTAGGCGACGAGCACGCCGTCATCCCTTCTCTTCTCCGCTTCAATCTGCCGCACCGCTTGCCTGGCGATGTCGTGCTCTATATCTTGCCGTTCCTTGTTCAGCTCGTTCAGCTCTTCAGCAATGCGGCCAGCCTTCTCCTCGTCGGTTTCCAGCAAAAGGCGCACGCCCTTTTCGGCGTGGCTGATGCGGCCGGCAGCGTTGAGGCGCGGCGCCGCCGTAAAGGCGATGCGGCCGGCGCTGATTGAATCCGGTGTCAGGCCCGATACGGCCAGAAGAGCCTGCAGGCCCGTATTATATCCCTCTTTCATCCGCTGCAGCCCATCGCGGACGATGATGCGGTTTTCTCCAGTTAAAGGAACTAAATCGGCTATGGTCCCTAAGGCGGCGATTTCCGTATACCCAGACAGGGCCTCGCCGCACAAACGGAGCCACAAGGCTTGACACAATTTGTAAGCCACGCCGGCGCCGGCCAGCTCCTTAAACGGATAAACGCAGCCTTCCTGCTTGGGATTCAGCACGGCGTAGGCCGGCGGTATATCTGCCGGCGGCTCGTGGTGATCCGTCACGATGATATCCATGTCGCCGCGGAAGGAATCGACAATATCGTAGGAGGAAATACCGCAGTCTACCGTAATCAGCACATTCGTATGCTCGTCCTTCAAATGTTGCACGGCGTCTCTATTGAGGCCGTACCCTTCGCTCTGCCGTTCCGGTATATAAAAAGAGGGCTCGGCGCCCAAATCCGACAAGACCCAATACAGGAGCGACGTAGCCGTAATGCCGTCTACGTCATAATCTCCGTAAATGATAATCTTCTCTTTCCCTTCTATAGCCCGGCAGATGCGCTGCACCGCCTTTTCCATCCCTTTCATCAAAAAAGGATCGCAGCTCTGTTCCAGCGAATCATAGAGAAAATGGCGCCCACATTCTGCCGAGGTGATACCTCTATGTACCAGAAGCTGCGCCAGTATAGGTGATATATGGAGTTGTTCAGACAATGAGCGCGCGCAGCCTTCGTCTGCCGGAATGACGCGCCATCTTTTTTTCATGACATCACAACGCATTCTCATAAATAATCACTATCAATAATCATATCCTTATTCTACCACGTTATATTCTCAAAATAAAGACATTGATGAAAAAAACTGTTATTTTCATGAAAAAAAACTGCCGCACCATATGGTGCAGCAGTTTTCTTTATACGTACGCTATGCAGCGTTCAGACATTGCAGATTAAGCTTCAAAACCCTTCTGGAAACGTACATAGGTTTCGCGGCGGTTCTTAGCGTCGGCTTCTGTCTTCGCATACAATTCAGCAGCTTTTTCGGGGAGTGCCTTCTGGAGAGAAGCATAACGAACTTCGCCCTGGAGGAATTCCTGGAATTTGCTGTAATCCGGTTCTTTGGAGTCGAGGCTGAACGGATTCTTGCCTTCTTCTTTGAGAGCCGGGTTGTAGCGGAACAGATCCCAGTAACCGCATTCGACAGCGAGTTTTTCTTCTGTCTGGCTCTTGCTCATGCCCTTGCGGATGCCGTGGTTGATGCAAGGAGCGTAGCAGATGACGAGGGACGGGCCATGGTAAGCTTCAGCTTCTTTCAGAGCTTTGATGAGCTGGTTCTTGTCGGCGCCCATAGCTACCTGAGCTACGTATACATAGCCGTAGGAAATAGCCATCATGCCGAGGTCCTTCTTCTTCGTGCGTTTGCCGGCAGCAGCGAACTGTGCGATAGCAGCTGTCGGAGTAGCCTTGGAGGACTGGCCGCCCGTGTTGGAGTAAACTTCCGTATCGAGTACGAGGACGTTTACGTCGTTGTCGGAAGCGAGGACGTGGTCAACGCCGCCGTAACCGATATCATAGGACCAGCCGTCGCCGCCGATGATCCACTGAGAACGTTTTACGAAGAACTGTTTCTTGTCGAGGAAGTCTTCGAGAACCGGTTTGCCTGCAGCTTCAGCTTCGAGGAGAGCCGTCAGCTTGTCAGCACGTTCACGGGAGCCTTCGCCTTCGTGTACGTTAGCAGCCCAGTCGCTCAAAGCAGCCTGGAGTTCTTCCGAAGCGACAGCTTTCGCTTCGTCAAGTTTAGCAACTAAGTCCATGCGGACTTTGTCAACGCCCATGAACATGCCGAGGCCAAATTCAGCAGCGTCTTCGAACAAGCTGTTAGCCCATGCAGGACCATGGCCGGCAGCGTTCGTCGTGTACGGAGCAACCGGAGCAGATGCACCCCAAATGGAGGAGCAGCCTGTAGCGTTGGCGATCATCATGCGGTCGCCGAAGAGCTGCGTAACGAGTTTGACATACGGTGTTTCACCGCAGCCTGCGCATGCGCCGGAGAATTCGAGGAGCGGCGTTTCGAACTGGGAGCCGATAACGCTGTATTTATTCTGCGGGTTAGCTTTCGGAGCAACCTTTTCCGTGCCATAGTACCAGAAGTCCATCTTAGCACGTTCTTCGTCCGTGTTCGGAACCATGGTGAGAGCCTTAACCGGGCAGACGTTTACGCAGCTGCCGCATTCGAGGCAGTCGAGCTGGTCGACGATGATAGCAACGTCGTATTCTTTGCCGGATTTAGCTTTAGCAGCTACTTTGTAGCCAGCCGGAGCAGCAGCCGTTTCTTCTTTCGTCGTCAATACCGGACGGATCGTAGCGTGCGGGCAGACGAAGGAGCACTGCATGCAGCCGATACATTTTTCAGCATCCCAGGACGGAACATGGAGAGCCGGGCCTGCTTTTTCAAACTTGGACGTGCCGGAAGGCATCGTGCCGTCTTCACGGCCGATGAATGCCGATACAGCGAGGTCGTCGCCAACCTGGCCGAGCATCGGAGCTGCAACGTTCGTGAAGTATTCCGGAGCCAGACGGCCTTCTACTACTTCGTCGACAGCGTCAGCCCAAGAAGCCGGATAGTTGACTTCATGGAATTCGCTTACGCCGGCGTCAACAGCAGCCCAGTTCATGTCAACGACATTCTGGCCTTTCTTGCCGTAGCTCTTAACGATGGAGTCTTTCAGGTATTTAACAGCGTCTTCCAGAGGAATAACTTTTGCCAATGCGAAGAACGCAGCCTGCATTACCATGTTGATGCGGGTGCCGAGGCCGAGTTTCTGGCCGATAGCGTCGCCGTTCAACGTATAGAATTTAACGTGGTTCTTAGCGATGTCGCGTTTGATCTTAGCCGGCAGTTCTTTGTCCAGTTCTTCGTCGGTCCACGTGCAGTTCAGCATGAACGTGCCGCCGTCTTTAATGCCGCGGAGCAGGTCGAAGCGTTTTACATAGGACTGACGATGGCAAGCGATGTAGTCAGCTGCGTCGATGAGGTACGGCATGTCGATAGGTTTCGTGCCGAAACGCAGGTGAGAAATCGTTACGCCGCCGGATTTCTTGGAGTCATAAGCGAAGTATGCCTGAGCATACATATCCGTGTGGTCGCCGATGATCTTGATAGCCGACTTGTTAGCGCCGACCGTGCCGTCAGAGCCGAAGCCCCAGAATTTGCAAGCCGTAAGGCCCGTCGTGTCAAGCGGCATCTTCGGTGCGCGCGGAAGGGACAGGTTCGTAACGTCGTCTTCGATGCTGAGGGTGAAGCCGTTGAGCGGATGTTCTTTCTTGAGTTCCGTGAATACGGACAAGATGTCTTCCGGCAGAACGTCTTTGGAGCCCAAGCCGGCGCGGCCGCCGATAACGTCGATATTGAGGCCTTCTTCTTTTACGAAGCCGACGATATCGAGGTACAGGGGTTCGCCGAGGGAGCCCGGTTCCTTCGTACGGTCGATAACGGCAATCTTCTTAACCGTCTTCGGCAATACGTTGAGGAGGTATTTATTGGAGAACGGACGATAGAGGTGAACGTTGATAGCGCCGACTTTTTCGCCCTGGCTCTGCAAGTATTCGACAGCCTGTTTAGCTACGTCGGACAGGGAGCCCATGGAAACTACGACATATTCAGCGTCTTCAGCGCCGTAGTAGTTGAACGGTTTGTAGGTGCGGCCCGTGATCTTGGAGATTTCATCCATGTAGCCAGCTACGATATCAGGCATAGCTTCGTAGTATTTGTTGCTGGCTTCTGTGTGCTGGAAGTAAACGTCCGGGTTTTCTGCAGTGCCTCGGATTTCCGGATGATCCGGGTTCAAAGCGCGTTTGCGGAAAGCTTTTACAGCGTCCCAGTCGATGAGGTTACGGAAGTTTTCGAAGTCCATAACTTCAACCTTTTGGATTTCGTGAGACGTACGGAAACCGTCGAAGAAGTTGATGAACGGCAAGGAACCTTTCAAAGCGGATAAGTGAGCTACGCCGCCGAGGTCCATAACTTCCTGTACGTTGGATTCAGCCAAGAGACAGCAGCCGGAAGCACGAGCGGACATAACGTCCTGGTGGTCGCCGAAAATGCTCAGGGCATGGTTAGCCAACGCACGAGCGGAAACGTGGAATACGCCCGGGAGAAGTTCGCCGGCAACTTTGTACATATTCGGGATCATCAGCAAGAAGCCCTGGGATGCCGTATATGTAGTCGTCAAAGCGCCTGCCTGCAAAGAACCGTGGAATGCGCCAGCTGCACCAGCTTCAGACTGCATTTCGAAAACTTTGACCGGATGACCAAAGAGGTTCTTCATGCCTGCTGCAGCCCAATCATCGACATGTTCGGCCATAGGCGAAGACGGCGTGATCGGATAAATTGCGGCAACTTCAGTAAATGCATAGGACACCCATGCAGCTGCTTCGTTGCCATCCATGGTTTTGAATTTGCTCATAGATAAAACACGCTCCTTATAAAAATATATACCTCAATATAGGTTTTCCTATATTGCAGACAAAGTTAAAAGACATTCCGAATTTACTCGCGCGTCCCTTGCGTTGCATGCATCACAGCTTCCAGTCTGTGATTCTATTCACAAGGCAGGCACACGCGTCCCGCTTCAAAAATAAAAACAGGAAGGTACGGATAATATTCAAAAAAGGTATTGATATTATTGCAAATTTGTAATACTATAATGATAGTATTACAGTTTTGCACACTCACGCCTTTTTTATGTATTTTCTGACCATCACATCCGAACGACTTTGTAACTTTTCCTTACGAGTTAATTATATGCCTAAGCAAATTGAAATTCAATAGGATTATGCCGGATTGCGATGCGATTTTGAACATTGGTTTGTGCCATTTTGTAAACGTATACTGTTTAGGTATTATTATAGGGAGGTGGCATTATGGATTTTCATCATCTCAAATATTTTGTAGAAGTCGCCGATAAAAAATCCTTCAGCAAAGCGGCCCGTACGCTGCATATTTCCCAATCTGCAATCAGCCGTACGATCAAGGCCCTGGAAGAAGAATTAGGCGTCGTCTTGTTTATGCGCAACGCCAAGGCCGTGGAATTAACCGACGCCGGCACGATATTCCTCTCCCACGCCAAGCGCGTCGTCTTCATGTTCGAGCATTTGAAGACCGACTTTGAAAACGAATTCAAGCTGGAGCAAGGGACGGTCCTCATCGGCCTGCCGCCTATTACGGGCGCGCCGATTTTCGCCAATCTCTTAGGGGCCTTTAAGCAGGAATACCCGCAGATTGAGCTCGACCTGTACGAGCACGGCTCGAAAAAGGTCGAAATCAGCGTGCAGGAAGGCCTCATCGACCTGGGCATCGTCTGTACCCAGCCGAAGGAAAAGGATTTCGAATCGTTCTTCCTGACCCAGGACCCGATGAACGTCATCATCCACCGGGACAACATCCTGAGCAAGGAAAAGACCATTCCCCTGAAAAAGCTGGCCAACGAATCGCTGGTATTATATCGCGACGACTTCAACCTGCACGACGAAATCATCCAGCACTGCAAGAAAATCGGCTTCCAGCCGAAAATCGTATTTGAAACGAGCCAGCGCGACCTCATGATTCAGACCGTCGTGGCCAACCTGGGCGTAGCGCTCCTGCCGAGCCGCCTCTGCCCGACGAAGGAAACGAATCCGCGCGTATCCGAATCAGTCGTCGTCCGTCCGTTAGTAGAGCCGGAAATCATGCACGTATTGTACGTCATCTGGAAACGGGGACATTACCTCTCCCACGCAGCCCAGTTGTGGCTCGACTTCGTCCGCAACAAAGCCCGCGTCATTTCCAATTTATAACTCAGGCGCATTGCAGCGCGAAAGGTCGTGTTCTCCTTGTCCGTACGGGAAAAATTCATCCGCCGTGTCGTCTCCCTGTCTTCCCGCCGCTTAGGCGGCGATACTGATGCAGCCACGGAATTCGACTTACAGAAACGGTCGCTTCACCGGCGTTGGGACGATTTGTTAGGAACGGAAAAGTTTCTCGCCGGCGCGGCGGCAGTCCTTCTGCTGTTGGTTATCGTACAATTCGTCTGGATTGCCGTCCTGCAGTACAACCTTTATACGCTGACGGAACAGGCCCGTATCCAGCAGACGCGAATCGCCCAGCTGGAACAATCTGTAAAAAAACACAATAACTTGCTGTATTCTACAGAAATCACCATGCAGGATATTGAAAAAAAATGGCACGACCTGCATTTCCGCGTATTGCAGAATACGTGGAAATTAGATTCAAAAGCGGAAACTCCGTAAGACGCAAAGCCCCTTGCCGACATAGAACCGGCAAGGGGCTTCTTATATATAATGTATTATGTTGTCGTAAAGACGAGCTCCTTTTTATCGAGGCTGTCCACTTGAAGGACGTTGCCCTCCTTTAAGCTGCCGCCCAGCAGCATCTCGGCAATGGGATCTTCTACCAGCTTCTGGATAGCCCGCTTCAGCGGCCTTGCGCCGTAGGCAAAGTCGGTCCCTTCCTGTACCAGCACGTCGTCGGCTTCGGTCGTCCAGGTCATCTGCACGCCCTTTTCCTGAAGCCGTCTGCCCAGGTCTTCCAGCATGAGGGCCACGATGCGCCGCAGGTCCTCTGTTTCCAGTGGCTTGAAGACGAGCATTTCGTCGATGCGGTTGAGGAATTCCGGACGGAAAAACTTCTTCACGTCGTCGAGGATTTCCTTCTTAGCTATAGCAAAAGACGCCGCCTTGTCCTTGTCGGTTCCCGTCCCGGCTGCAAAGCCCATGACCGGCGCGCTCGGCTTCAAATGGGACGCGCCGAGATTGCTGGTCATAATGATGACCGTATTGCGGAAATCGACTGTGCGGCCCTTGGAATCGGTCAGCCGCCCTTCGTCGAGCACCTGCAGGAGCAGGTTGAAGAAATCGCCGCTGGCTTTTTCGACTTCGTCGAATAAGACGACGCTGTACGGCTTTTCCCGCACGGCGTCGGTCAGCTCGCCGCCTTCTTCATACCCGACGTATCCCGGCGGCGCGCCGACGAGGCGGGATACGCTGTACCGTTCCATGAATTCGCTCATGTCGATGCGTATCATCGCGTCCTGGCTGCCGAAAAGCTGACGGGCCAGCGTGCGGGCCAGCTCCGTCTTCCCGACGCCGCTCGGCCCCAGGAATAAGAACGAGCCGATGGGACGATTGACGTCTTTCAGGCCGGCGCGGGCCCGCCGGATGGCCTTGGCCACCGCCGTCACCGCTTCGTCCTGGCTGATAACCCGCTTATGCAGCTCTTCTTCCAGATGGAGCAGACGACGGGCTTCTGTTTCCGTCAGCTGCTGTACGGGGACGCCGGTCCACTGCGAAACGACGTCGGCCACGTCTTCTTCCGTCACGATGAGCTTCGCATCGTCATAGCGCTTCTTTTCCTGCTTCAGCGCGGCGATTTCATCGGCGATTTTCTTGCCTTCGTCACGCAGCGACGCGCACCGTTCAAACTCTTCACTAGCCAGGGCCGCGTCCTTTTCCTGACGAATCGCCGCCAGCCGCTGTTCCAGGGCCTGCACGTCCTGCGACGGCGCGTAGACCTTCATGCGCACGCGGGCCGCCGCTTCGTCGACGACGTCGATGGCCTTGTCAGGCAGATAGCGGTCCGAAATGTACCGGGCCGACAATTTGACGGCAGCCCGGACCGCTTCGTCGGTAATGCGCGCCTTGTGAAAGGCTTCGTACCGATCCCGCAGGCCGAATACGATCTGTTCGGCCTCGTCTTCCGACGGCTCGCCGACGAGGACGGTCTGAAAGCGGCGGGCCAGGGCCGCGTCCTTTTCCAGATTTTTCTTATATTCGTCGATCGTCGTCGCACCGATGCACTGCAGCTCGCCCCGCGACAAGGCCGGCTTGAGGATATTGGCCGCATCCATCGAGCCCTCTACGGCTCCCGCGCCGATGAGCTGGTGAAGCTCGTCGATGAATAGGATCATGTCGTCGTCCTGCTGGACGGCTTCGATGACCTGCTTGATACGGTCTTCAAATTCGCCGCGGTATTTCGTCCCGGCGACGAGGCTTCCCATGTCGAGGGAAAAGATACGCTTATGGGCCAGTACGTCGGGCACGTCGCCCGTTACGATGCGCTGGGCCAGCCCTTCGGCAATAGCCGTCTTGCCTACGCCGGGCTCACCGATGAGGACGGGGTTGTTTTTCGTACGGCGGCACAAAATCTGGACGACCCGTTCGATTTCCCGGCTCCGGCCGATGACCGGGTCGATCTTATCCTCCCGGGCCAGTTCGTTCAAATCGCGGCCAAATTCGGATAAATCGATGGCCTGCCCTTCGGCTTCGCCTCCGGCAGCGCCGTTATTCATGAGCTGGACGATTTTCTGCAGCAGCTCGTCTGGATTGACATCCATCTGCTCTAAAATCCGCCGGGCCATGCAGCCCTGTTCCTGCAGCACGCCGGCCAGCATGTGCTCCGTGCTGATATATTGCTGCCCCAGCTGGTTCGCCGTCCGCACGGCCAGCTCCATGGTCCGCTTCGTCCGCGGCGTGAGCCGCAGGGCCGACGTCGCTTTCTCGCCGATGCCGACGGCGCTTTCAATCGCCCGTGTAACGTGCTCCGACGTCAGCCCCTGCTGTGCCAAAAACTGTCCGGCCATGCTGTCCGTATGGAGCACCAGGCCCAGCAGTATATGTTCTGTCCCGACATAATCATGACGGAACGATTTTGCAGATTCCTGAGCATAGCGCAGTACCTTCTTCGCGTCGCTCGTAAATCGATTGTTCATGTGTCTCACTTCCTTTTATAGGGACTCCGGAAGAGACGCCGCTCCGTCGCCTGCCGATACCATGCGGCGGATGACGGCCGCCCGTTCTCGTTCCATCTCCGTGTCTCCGAGTTCCCGCCCGGCTTCAGCCTGCAAGTATGCCGGCGTAATAGCCGTCAGCAGTCCCTCGTACAGCTGGGCCGGCTTTGCAATAACGCCGGCGTCGATGCCGAAACGCAGATCGCTCAGCAGCGACAGCCCTTCCTGTTCGCTCATCAGCCAGGCCTGCGACAGCGTACCGTAGGCCCGGCAGAATTTATCTTTCATCGTGTCGCCGTCATGGGTCCACAAAATCTGACGGCAATTTCGTTCTTCCTGCACGACCTGGGCAACGAGCTTGCGCAGCTGTCCTAAAATACCTTCTTCCGATACGCCCAGGGTAATCTGGTTGCTGATTTGGAATATGTTGCCGATATATTCATCCCGTTCGCCGTACATGCCGCACACGGCGAAGCCGAATTTCGTAATCCCCTGGACGATGCGGTTCAGCCGCTTCATCAATACCAGCGCCGGTATGTGAACCGTGACGCCGGCAATGAGCCCTGTACCGGTAATCGACGGGCTGGCCGTCAAATAGCCGAAGTCGTCGCGATAGGCAAAATTCAGCTTCTGTTCCAGGCAGTCATCGATTTGAGACGCGTCGTCCCAGGCCTTTTGCAGGTCGAAACCAGCCGCCGCCGTCTGGATGCAGAAATGGTCCGTTTCATTGACCATGACGGCCGCCGCGCCGTCGTCCCGCACGATAACCGCCCGGGAAACAGGCTTTGTAATATGGGCGGCTGAAACGAAATGCTTGGCCGCCATCAGCTCCCGCTGCAGGGGCGTCAGCTCGTCCAAATCGATAAAAGCATACTGGCCCCGTCCCATAGCGCTCAGGAGCGGCGTCATGCGTCGCCCTTCGGCAAAGACGGCCGCCAATTCGGCGTCGGACGCCCGCTGGGGAAAGACGTAGTTCTTTAAATTCCTCGACAGGTGGATGCGGCTGTCGACGACGACGTCGCCATAATCGCCGAGCTGTTCCTGCCAGGGGCTGAGGGGCTTGCGGAGAAATTCATACGGCATAGGTCAGCCCTCCCTTCGACCGGCATCGGGCTGCATTCTCTGCAGCGCCCGTATTTCGTCGCGGACCTTCGCCGCTTCTTCGTACCGTTCTTCCTGCACCAGCTTCTGCAGATGCTGGCGGAGGCGCTTGATATGCGTCATCGTGCGGAAGACGCCTGTGCCGCGGTTGGGCACCTTGCCGTCGTGCTTCGTATGGCCGTGAATGCGGCGCAGTAGCGGCGGCAGCTCTTCCTTAAACGCTTCGTAGCAGTCGGGGCAGCCAAAGAGCCCCGATCGGTTAAACTCGCCGTACGTCATGCCGCAGCTGGCACAGCGCGGCTCTTCTTCCGACTGGCCCGTATAATCGGGATAGGCCATCTTGCGGAAAAAATCGTTATTAATGATATTTAAGTCCTGAAACAGAGCTAACTTGCTATGTGTCTTTGCACACGCCGCGCACAAATGCAGGTCCGTGCGCCGCCCATTTTCAAAGGACGCAATATGGACGACAGCCTCTCTCTTTTTGCAAATATCGCACAGCATCGGTATCACCCTCCTTCCGAAAATGGGCTAATGGGTATTCAGATGACGGAGGATCCGGCTGATGACGGCCAGCCGCTTCGCCTCGTCGTCGATTTCCTTGTACAATGCGTCAAAGGTCTGATGCATGAGAATAGCTTCTCGGTTTGTCATGCGGTGCTGCTTGATAAGCTGGAATAAAAACCCGTCCAAATCGTCCAGGGTAATGCTCACCGCCGGCAGCCGTTCTTCCAGCAGCACAGGCGTGCGGTCCTGTTGTTTCGGACGCAGGCGGACGATGCGGACAAAGCCGCCCGAACCGCGCCGCGATTCGACCAAAAATCCCTTGTCGTTGGAAAAGCGGGTGCTCAGGACGTAGCTGATCTGCGACGGCGCGCAGTTGAGCTCGTCGGCCAGTTCATTGCGGCGCAGCACGATGTTTTCTTCCTCTTCTTCCAGCAGTTTATGTAAAATAAATTGTTCAATTTTGTCGGCTAATATACTCATCATAATCACCTGCTCTATTGGTTATCGTACAAAAAGACGCCTATTGGTTCATCTTTTTGACTTTATTATATTCGTCTTTTTGACTTTTTGCAAGCAGCTACGGCCTGTTATGACAAAAAAATACTGCAAGCCCTCTGCCGCTGCGCAGACGACTTGCAGTATATATACATATTATTATTCTTTCGGCGCTTCGATAGGGTCATAATCAGCCGGCTTGTCGACGATAGCCGCCTCGTCCACGGCAGACGGGACAGGCGCGAATCCTTCGCGGAACAGGCCGCGGATCGCCTCGATATAGGCCGGTACGATCGTATCCATGAGCAGATACCGCTTCCGAAACAGATTGCGCTTCTGTGATTTGATTTCATCGTACTTGCGCCGCTTTTCTTCGATAGGCAGGCGAATATACCACTGCTCCTTCCCGTCGGCCACAGCCCCTTCGTCGTTCCAAAAGTCGTCGAAATTCGTCTTCTTCGAACGGTTGCCCCGCAGCAGGTGGCTGTTCGTATAAAATCCTTCATCGGTAATGGCGTACATATCATGGATACCCAAGGTCTGGACGAAGATACGCATGAGGTACAGGATAAAATTCTTCGGCCGGTAGCCGAAAAGCTTTTTCGTCAGCGCCTTTGTCGTTTCCAGGCCGTGCTTTGAGCCCTGAATCGTACCGATGTACATGGACGGCGCGCCGTCGGCATTGTAATCGAAACGGAAGTTGAAATGATAAATCATTTCGCCTTCATGATACAAGTATAACGACAAAAAGCCTTCCTTCCGCTGGCCCGTATCGAAAATCAGGCGGGCCTCCAGCGGCAGCGACGCGTCAGGCGATTTCCACAGCGTATAGCCCTTGCCCCAATACAGCTCGTGAATGACTTCGTCGGAAAACATGGTCCGCAAAATCGTAAAATGATGGAGCAGCGCATCCAGGCGCTGGCGCATCGTCGAATTTTTAAACAGGAACACGCGGGTCATGACTTCCTGGAAATCCGGGTCCTGCCTGTCGAAAAAGCCTTTCATCGGCTCATAGGCGTCAAAAAAAGAATACAATTCTTCAAATAAAGAGCGGTTCGTCACGGCGCGGGCAAAAAAAACGACGGCCCGCTTATTTTCCTGAAAATTGCGCGGACCGTAAATGGTACGGGACAATCGCCAGAAATAGGATATGCTATGCATGAAACAGCCCCCTTTAGGCAAAAATACATCGATGATAACCGTAGCAATAAATTATATTATACGTTTTTTTATTTTATACTGTCAACGTCTCTTTTTACCTGTTTTTTACCTGCCTTTGACGGTGAGTTTATACATTCTTTATATAGTAAATATATCATGATTAGTCAGAAGGGAGTATTCCGTTTATGAAGTATCCGACAAAAAAACGCATGCAGAAATACGCCGCCAGCGTAGTCTGCGCCTTATCGATCCTCACGGCCGTACAAGCGGCCCCCGTATGGGCCGCACCGGTCCATACTGCCGCCGTCAGCCAGAGCGCCGCGCAGCAGCACGTCCAGAGCGCCAACTGGGAACCGACCGTGAAGGCTTCCTTAAATCAGTTCATGGACATGTACGGCAGCCGTTCTGCTTCGTACGACGCAGCCAACCGCCCCTACGCCGTCTTTGATTTCGACAACACGACGTCTATCCTGGACGTAGAAGAGCAGCTCATGGTCTGGCAGCTCGACCGCCTGGCCTTTGCCATTGAACCGGACCAGATGGAAGCCGTCCTGCGCACGGGCATTCCTGCCGATAAGCTGACCTTGACGTACGGCGCCGACGACGGCGACGGCCGCCCCGTCTCGATTGAAGCAGCCATTAAAGACGCCGCAGCAGCTTATAAACAATTGTACGCCAAGGGATTGATTACCAAAACGGGCAAGGAACAGCCTGCCGAAGTACGGGTCAGCCCGGAATATAAAGAGTTCACTGCCAAGATGCGCTGGCTCTACGACGCTATCGGCGATACGATGGACGCTTCCGTTTCCTATCCCTGGGTCACGTACTGGTACACGGGCATGACGCCTGACGAAGTATACAATTTGGCCTATGAAAGCCACAGCTTCTATGGTAATCCCGATAAAGGCCAGACGTGGAGCAAAGGCAAATATGTCAGCCCCGTCGATTACAAGAGCGAAGCCGGCAATGTATCCGTATCGTACAAACTCGGCATCACCGTCTCTCCGGAAATGAAAGAACTGTACAAGACCTTAAACGACAACGGCATCGACACCTGGATCGACACGGCCTCGCCCGTTGACGTCGTACGCGCCGCCGTCGATTACTTCCAGGTTCCCGGCGTCGACGGCATCGTCGGCATGACCAACAAAAAAGACGCCCAGGGCCGGTATATCAACTCGTACGACTACGAGCTTCATGCCCAGACCCAGGGTGTCGGCAAATCCCTGACCATCGACAAGGTCATCGCGCCGAAGTACAACGGCCAGGGCCCTGTTTTCGCCGCCATGGATTCTCAGGGCGACTTCAATTTCTGCACGGAATATAAAAACACCAAGGCCGTCTTAATCCTGAACCGCGAACGTTCTGACGATGCCGGCTTATGCGCCGCCGTCGCTGCATGGCAGAAAAAACACGGCGTTACCTTGGCCGAAGCCAATAAAAACGGCGACACGCTGTTCCTCCTGCAGGGCCGCAACGAAAACGCCGGCGTCCTGTGGGCGACCGACCAGACTCAGCTGCTCGGCAAAAAAGACAACGCCTACTTATCTGATAAAGCCTTAGACGTAATCAGCCAGTTAGATGCCGGCAAAACGGTAAAACAAGCCCTGGAAGACAACACGAAGCTGAAAGATTACCAAGGCTACAAAACGCGTTAAGCAGCTATATGCCGTCATATAGTTACTTATATACTTCACAATGTATTTCCCAGTCCTTCCCAGCAAGTCCGAGGAAAAAACAAGCCGGAGCGCAGCGCCCGGCTTGTTTTTTTTGCGTCTGAAAGACGACGCGGTTATTTTAATTTTTTGAGGATGCGGGGATTGACGCAGCGGATATCCCGCACGCCCGTAATCATCATGGCATCGCACAATTCGCGCTTAAACGTATCCAGCATCAGCTTGACGCCTTCTGCGCCGCCGCCGATGGCCGCAACGGCTGCCGGACGGCCGACGAGGACGGCGTCGGCGCCCAGGGCAATGAGCTTCAATACGTCTTCGCCGTGACGGACGCCGCCGTCGGCAAAGATCGTAATCCGCCCCTTGACGGCTTCGGCGATTTCCGGCAGCACGTCAGCCGTGCCGACCATGCCGTCCAGCACGCGGCCGCCGTGGTTGCTGACGACGATGCCCTTAGCTCCCGCTTCCGCACAGGCCAACGCTTCTTCCGCCGACATAACTCCCTTTACGATAAAGGGAATCTGAATGGACGCCGCCACCTTCGCGATGCTTTCAGCGCTCTTCGGGCCGACAGGCTGACCGAAAATGCGCATATTGATCAGCGTCGCCGCGTCGATATCGCAGGCCACGGCCGGAGCGCCTGACTGTTCCGCCAATACGGCCTTTTCGATGATCTTGTCGTCTTCCCGCGGCTTAATCGTCGGGACAACGCAGCCCGGACGCTTTTTACAGGACGCAATGCCCGAAGAGTACATGTACGGCGCGCCGCTGTCACCGGTGAAGGCCCACGTGCCGGCTTCCATCGCCCCCTGCGTAACGGCTTCGTCGTATTTGATTTCTTCCTCTTCCGGGTCGCCGTCGACCTGGGCGTTCAGGACGATGCCGCCTACCGGCGCGATGAGTATAGGCAGGCTCAGGGTCTTGCCAAAAATTTCAACAGCCGTCGACGGCTCTTCTACGCCCGACATGCTGCGCATGATCAAGCCGTATTCCTGCAGCGATTCCAAATTGCGCGCAAAGGAACGGCCCGTCCGCAGCCCGCCGAAGCCGGGAATCATGCCGACGCAGGCTTTGCCGTTGCACTCCGGACAGACGCGGCAGCCTTTCATCCGTTTTTTAGCCTGTTCGCGAATTTCCTTCATATCCATTGCAATATTCCTCCTTTAACAAAAAAAGCTTACTATCATGAGTATACCACATGATAGTAAGCTTTTACTAACAACTTACGCTAATTCTTTTAGAATTAGTCCATTTTTACGAAAGCGTCTTTACCAGCGCCGCAGGTCGGGCATGCCCAATCTTCCGGCAAATCGGCAAATTTCGTACCGGCTGCTACGTTGTTTTCAGCGTCGCCTTCAGCTTCGTCATAAATGTAACCGCAGATGGTGCATTCGTATTTATCCATTGAAAAAACCTCCCTAAAAAGAAACATTAATAAATATCAATTATTGATAATCCTTAACTATCATACCATACAGGACGATATTTTGCAACCTTATTTTGCCTTTTTACCCATGCTGATGTCGACGATACCCGTCGAGTACGGCGCGATTTCATACTGCCCGAAAATGAAGTGGATGACCTTGTTTTCGTCGAGGTAATAATTCTTCGGCAGCTCCGTCAGGCCTTCAAAATACGTGGACAGCTGGTACTTGCTCAGGAAAATCTTGGCGTTGATGCGGTCCAGCGTAAAGAATTCCGCGTCTTCCGGCCGTACCAAATCCTGCCAGTCCAGCCGTTCGCCCGTTTCCAAATCGAAGGTCACGCCGTGCTTCCAGCTCGTCGGATGGGCGGCCTTGTCAAAATAGATATACCCCTGGTCGATGAAGGACAGATACTTGCCGTCGTTGAGCGTCACGACGTACGACTTTTCTTCGGTCATCTTCATGCCTTCCATGCTTTCTTTATCAAAAAACGCCTTGGCCTTGGCTTGTTCTTCTATAAAGTATTGCGCGATTTTCTGGCTGGCTGCAGCGTTGCCGGCGACGGAAACTGCCGGATACTGTATCGTCAGCGTGCTGCCGTTTGATTTCGTGTATACGGCCTTCTGCGCGTCCTGCACCGTCGCCGGGGCCGCGGCGAAGGATAACGAGCCGACCAGCAAGGCGGCGCACAGCGCGGCCGCTAATTTTTCTTTCATCATACCTACCTCCTGCGTACTGTGTATGCTTTATTATACCATAGTTCAAAAAGCAAATGCCATTGTATTTCAGGGATAATCCTTAAACATTCTGTAAATCCGCCTTATTTTCCACGACTTTCCTCTTTTCATCCGTTCCCAGGCGGAAAAAGTAATAGACGTTTTCCGCAGCCTGCCGGGTCATGCCCGGCACGGCGGCCAGCTCTTCTACCGTAGCCGCCTTCATGGCGTCCAGATTTTTAAAGGCTCCCCACAAGGCCTTGCGCCGTTTCGGCCCGATGCCTTCGATGTGATCCAGGATAGACACGAGATTCCGCTTGCCCCGAAGGCTGCGGTGATACGTAATGGCAAAGCGGTGCGCCTCGTCGCGGATAGCCTGGAGCAGCTGCAGCTCCGGCGTGTGATGACTCAGGATAATGGAGTCGCTCCGCCCCTCGACGAATACTTCTTCTATCCGCTTGGCCAAACTGATAACCGGCGCTTCGCACCCCGCCTCTCGGATGATAGGCAGGGCGGCGTGAAGCTGTCCCTTGCCGCCGTCGATGACGATGAGGTCCGGAGCGGGCCAATCCCGCTCTCCGTAGCGGCGGCCCATGATTTCCGCCATGGATTTGAAATCGTCAGGTTTCCCCTGCACGGTTTTCAGCTTAAACCGCCGGTACTCCTGCTTCGCCGGCCGGCCGTGCTCAAAGACGACCATCGACGCGACCGTTTCAATCCCCTGCGTGTGGGATATGTCGAAGCATTCCATGCGCTCCGGCAGGCGCGGCAGGTCGAGGACGCGGGCCAAGGCTTCGACGGCTCCGCTGGTCTTGTCCGTATCGTGCTGCCACTGGAGGCGGCGCTGTTCGAGGAGAACGCGGGCGTTATCCTCCGCCATGGTCAGCAGTTTCTTCTTGATGCCCCGCTGCGGGATGACTAAGGCCACGTTCTGCCCCTTCTGCAGCGTCAGCCGCCGTTCGTAATCCTCTTTATCCTCTACGGCGGAGACGACGATTTCCTTGGGCACGAACACGCCGTCGACGTAATACTGATCCAATACGGCCGACGTCAAAGCAGCCGCCGTTTCGTCGGCACTGTTTTCCAGGCTGAAGGTCTCCCGTCCCATGAGGCGGCCCTGGCGGATAGTGTAAATCTGAACGCAGGTCTGCCCGGCGTCGCCGGCAAAGCCGAGAACGTCCATGTCGCCGCCGCCGACAGTCGTAATGTTCTGCTGCTCCTGAATCACCCTGACGGCAGTTATCTGATCGCGGTACATAGCGGCCTTTTCGAACTCCATCTCTTCCGCCGCCGCTTCCATCTGCTCCTGCAGCCTTCGCACGATGCCCGCATCGCGTCCTTCCAGTATGCCGACGGCCTGTTCTACGAGTTTGCCGTATTCACCCTTTGTAATGTAATGGACGCATGGCGCGTCGCAGTGATGCAGATGGTACTGCAGGCAGGGCCGGTCGGCCTGCATCGTCCGGCAGGAACGGATGCGAAAGGCCCGCTGGATGAGCTTCAGCACGCGATGAACGGCGCCGGCGTCGGCAAAGGGGCCGAAATAGCGGGCGCCGTCTCGATGGACGCGGCGGGTCATAAAGACACGCGGATAGTCTTCCTGCACCGTCACCTTGATATACGGGTAGGTCTTATCGTCGCGCAGCATGATATTGTAGCGCGGGCGATGCTTTTTAATGAGCGTGTTTTCCAGTATGAGCGCTTCCATCTCATTGGCTACGACGATAGTTTCCACATCGGCGGCGTGGCTCATCATCGCCGTCACCTTCGGCGCGCGCTTGGCGTCGTGCCGGACGTAGCTGCGCACGCGGTTGCGCAGATTCACGGCCTTGCCGACGTAAATGATCTGTCCCCTGTCGTTTTTCCACAAGTATACGCCGGGCTGGGTCGTCAAATTTCGTACCTTATCGAGTACGGCTTCACTCAAGGCCATGGCAGTTCCCCTTCATCAAGTCCTTCGTCCGTTCCAATACGGGCTTCAGGAATCTTCCCGTATAGGACTGCGGCACCTGGCAGATATCCTCCGGCGTCCCCGTCGCTACGACTGTGCCGCCGCCGTCGCCGCCTTCAGGGCCTAAATCGACGAGATAATCCGCCGCCTTGACGACGTCGAGGTTGTGCTCGATGACTACAACCGTATCGCCGCCGTCGACGAGCATCTGCAGTACGTCCATGAGCTTATGAATATCGGCGGCATGGAGGCCCGTCGTCGGTTCATCGAGGATGTACAGCGTCCGGCCTGTACTGCGCTTGGACAGCTCCGTTGCCAGCTTGACGCGCTGCGCTTCGCCGCCCGATAAGGTCGTCGCCGGCTGGCCGAGGCGGATATAGCCCAGCCCCACGTCCTGCAGGGTCCGCAGCTTATTGAGGATGCGGGGAATGTTTTCAAAGAAATCGCAGGCGTCGTCGACAGTCATGTTGAGGACGTCCGATATGGTCTTCCCCTTGTATTTGACTTCCAGCGTCTCCCTGTTGTAGCGCGCGCCGTGGCATACCTCGCAGGGCACGTATACGTCGGGAAGGAAGTTCATTTCGATGCGGATGATGCCGTCGCCGCGGCAGGCCTCGCAGCGGCCGCCCTTGATGTTGAAGCTGAACCGCCCGGCCTTGTAGCCTCTCACCTTTGCCTCCGGCGTCTGGCTGTACAGCTGGCGGATGAAATCGAAGACGCCTGTATACGTCGCCGGATTGGAACGGGGCGTACGGCCAATAGGCGACTGGTCGATGTTGATGATCTTATCGATATATTCCGTCCCTCTGATTTCCCTAAACTTGCCGGGACGATGGGGCGTGCCGTATACGGCTTCGGCCAATCCCTTATACAGGATTTCGTTGACCAGCGTCGACTTGCCCGACCCCGATACGCCCGTCACGACGGTCAGGGTGCCGATGGGAATCGATACGTCGATGTTCTTCAAGTTGTGCTCCGCCGCGCCGATGACTTCGATATACGTCCCGTTGCCCTGGCGCCGCTCCTCCGGAATAGGGATATATTTCGCCCCCTTTAAATACTGTCCCGTCAGGGACTGCTCGCAGGCCATAATATCCTCTGCCGTCCCCTGGGCCACGATTTCACCGCCGTGCTCTCCCGCCGCCGGGCCGATGTCCAGTATATAATCGGCGGCCCGCATCGTATCCTCGTCATGCTCGACGACGATGAGCGTATTGCCCAAGTCGCGGAGGTGCTTCAAGGCCTGGAGCAGCTTGTCGTTGTCCCGCTGATGGAGGCCGATAGACGGCTCGTCGAGGATGTATAAAACGCCGACCAGACCGGAGCCGATCTGCGTCGCCAGGCGGATGCGCTGCGCTTCTCCGCCCGACAAGGTGCCGGCCGTACGGGACAAGGTCAGGTATTCCAGGCCTACGGTCTGGAGAAATTCCAGGCGGGCCCGGATTTCCTTAAAAATCTGCCGGCCGATCATCTGCTGCTTTTCCGTCAGCTCCAAGCCGTCAAAAAATCGAATCATGTCGCCGACAGTCAAATCGGTCAGCTCGGAAATATTGAGGCCGCCGATTTTAATAGCCAGTGCTTCATGGCGCAGGCGAGTGCCGCCGCACGTCGTGCAGGGCTTGACCGACATAAACTGCTCGAACTGGTCGCGCATCATGTCGGACGACGCCTCCTTATAGCGGCGGCGCACCATGGGAATGACGCCTTCAAAGGCCGTGGCGTACTGCTTCACTTCGCCGCGCAGGTTTTCATACTCAAAGACGCACGTGTCGTCAGAGCCCCACATCAGCTTTTCCTGCAGCTCGCCGGGCAGCTCGTCATAGCTGCTGTCCAGCGTAAAGCCATAGGGCTTGAGCAAGCCGCCGAGCTGGCGCATAAACCACGAATCGGGATTGCTGCTCAGGGCTGCAATAGCGCCGTCAGCAAAGGATTTCGTTTTATCAGGCAGTACCAAATGGGGATCGACCTCCATGGTGCTGCCGATGCCGGAACAGGCCGGGCAGGCGCCGAAGGGGCTGTTGAAGGAAAAGAGATGGGGCTCGATTTCCGGCAGGCTCACATGGCAGTCAGGGCAGGCGAAATGCTGGCTGAAGGTCAGCACCTCGTCCGTGCTCATGCGCAGGATATGGACGATGCCGCCGGCCAGCTTGGCCGCCGTTTCCAGCGAATCGGTCAGGCGGGTCAGGATGCTGTCCTTAATGACCAGCCGGTCGATGACCACGTCGATCGTGTGCTTCTTATTCTTGTCCAAGGGGATATCGTCAGACAGCAGATATACCTCGCCGTCGACGCGGACGCGGACATAGCCGTCCCGCACCAGGCCGGCCAGCACCTTCTGATGCATTCCCTTTCGGCCGTCGACGACGGGAGCCATGACCATGACCTTTTCCCCCGCGCCGAGAGCCATGACGGAGTCGGCCATCTGCTCGATCGTCTGCTGGCGGATAGGCTTTCCGCACTTCGGGCAGTAGGCGTCGCCTACGCGGGCGTAGAGCAGGCGCAGGTAGTCGTAGATTTCCGTGACTGTGCCTACAGTCGAGCGGGGATTGCGGCTCGTCGTCTTCTGGTCGATAGAAATAGCCGGCGACAGGCCTTCGATATAGTCGACGTCGGGCTTATCCATCTGCCCTAAAAACTGGCGGGCATAAGCCGACAAGGATTCGACATAACGCCGCTGGCCTTCGGCGTAAATCGTGTCGAAGGCCAGAGACGATTTCCCCGAGCCGGATAAGCCCGTAAAGACGACGAGCTTATCGCGGGGAATTTTTACATCTATATTTTTCAAATTGTGCTGTCTCGCACCTTTGATACTAATATATGGTTCCTGCATAGGTTACGTTTTACTCCTTTTTGCCTTAGCTTTGCCCGGCAAGTCCGGCTTTTTCCGCCGCGCGTCGGGCCGGCGCACCTTGCGCACATACCGGGACGAGGGCATGTCCTCGCCCTGCAGCTCCTTGGGCAGCGTGTCGTCATGGCTCATATCAGCCAGCTGCTGCCGCAGCTGCCCCAGGCGGTCGCGCAATTCCGCCGCCTTTTCAAATTCCAGATTTTTCGCCGCCGTCTTCATCTGCTGGGTCACGGTGTTGATGACCTTATGCAAAGCCTCCTTCGTCAGCTTTTCTCCCTTTCCCTTATATTGGGCCTGGTCTTCGGCGACCTTCGTCAGCTCGATGAGGTTTACGACGTCTTTCTTGACGGACTTCGGCGTAATATGATGCGTTTGATTGTAAGCGTCCTGCACTTCGCGGCGCCGCTTCGTTTCGTCCATAGCCCGGGCCATGGAATCGGTAATCTTGTCGGCGTACATGATGACCGTGCCGTCGACGTTTCGCGCCGCCCGCCCCATCGTCTGGATGAGGGACGTATCGGAACGAAGGAAGCCTTCCTTGTCGGCGTCGAGAATCGCTACGAGAGACACTTCCGGCATGTCCAGCCCTTCGCGCAGCAGATTGATGCCGACGAGGACGTCGAATACGCCGGCCCGCAGGTCGCGGATGATTTCGGCCCGCTCGATCGTTGCAATATCCGAATGGAGATAGCGGACGAGGACGCCCATTTCCTTTAAATAATCGGTCAAATCCTCGGCCATCTTCTTGGTCAGCGTCGTCACCAGCACGCGTTCGTTCTTTTCCGTCCGCTTCCGTATTTCGCCTAACAAATCATCCATCTGTCCGGCAATAGGACGCACTTCGACCTTCGGGTCCAGGAGCCCTGTCGGGCGGATAATCTGCTGGGCCAGATTGGTCTGGACCTCCATCTCATAGGGTCCCGGCGTCGCGCTGACGTAGATAATCTGGTTAATCCTTTCGACGAACTCTTCAAATTTCAGCGGCCTGTTGTCCAGCGCCGACGGCAGGCGGAACCCGTATTCGATGAGGTTTTCCTTCCGCGACCGGTCGCCGGCGTACATAGCCCGCAGCTGGGGCAAGGTGACGTGCGATTCGTCGATCATGATGAGGAAATCGTCGGGAAAATAATCGAGGAGCGTGTACGGCGCTTCACCGGCCTTCCGCCCCGCCAGATGACGGGAATAGTTTTCGATGCCCGAGCAGTAGCCCATTTCCATCATCATTTCCATATCATACCGCGTCCGCTGCTCTAGCCGCTGCGCTTCCAGCAAATGGCCCCCTTCCTTCAGAACGGCCAGGCGCTCTTCCAGCTCCGCCTCGATCGTCTTCAGGGCCTTATCCATTTTTTCCTTTGTCGTGACATAATGGCTGGCCGGATAAATCGCCACGTGCTTGCGCTCGGCCACGACCTCGCCGGTCAGCACGTCGACCTCCGTCAGCCTGTCGATTTCGTCGCCGAACATTTCAATGCGGATGACGGAGTTGTCGAAGGCCGCCGGAAATACTTCTATCGTATCGCCGTGAACGCGGAAGGTACCCCGTTCGAGATTCATATCGTTGCGGGAGTACTGGATATCGACGAGCTTGTGAAGAATCTCTTCCTGCGTCTTTTCCTGCCCCAGCCGCAGCGACACGACAAGATCGCTGTAATCCTCCGGGTCGCCTAAGCCGTAGATACAGGACACGGAGGCCACGATGATGACGTCGCGCCGTTCAAACAGGCTCATCGTCGCCGAATGGCGCAGCTTGTCGATTTCATCGTTAATCGACGCGTCCTTTTCGATATATGTATCTGTAGACGCAATGTACGCCTCTGGCTGATAGTAATCGTAATAGCTAACGAAATAGGCCACTTCGTTGTCTGGGAAAAAGGCCTTGAATTCGCTGCACAGCTGGGCCGCCAGCGTCTTGTTATGCGCGATGACCAGCGTCGGCTTCTGCACGGCCTCGATGACCTTGGCCATCGTAAAGGTCTTGCCTGTCCCCGTCGCGCCCAGCAGCACCTGGGCCCATTGCCCAGACCGTATCCCTTCTGCCAGCGACGCAATCGCCTCAGGCTGGTCGCCCATGGGCTCGTACGGCGCGACGACGCGAAACGGCCGCGACGTATCATAATCCTTATTCAAATACGACTGTATATCCATAACCCTCTCCTGCCACGGCATAGTAAAAAATAATTATTATTGATTACCTTAGTATAGCACGGCTGCAAACGTATGTACAGATGATTCTACAACCAATTCGTCTCCACTTCGTCTTTTAGCCGGCAGAACATATCATAGTACGACGCCTTCGTCTGTCTCACGATGGATAAGGCAATAAGCTCGTTATACGAATGACTCACGTTATTTCGGGCCTGCAACGCCTGAAGCCACATCGTTTCATTGCGTATCATATTCGCTTTATAGGCCGTCTTTAAAATCTGCCTGGGCGAGCCTGTCGCGCTTTCGGCATAGCCGCTGTCTTCCAGCAGTTCTTTCATCATCTTCCATGCTTGTTCAAAGCAAATTTCATACAGCCCGACTAATCCCGTCAAAACAACGGTATTATACGGTTCTTCATAGGAAAATAGCTCCTTAAGATTTTTCAAGGCCGCACAAAAATTATCGTACTTTTTCATAAATGACAATGCCCTCTCTTTCGATAGATTGCCGCAATTCGTCCTGCACTGGTCCGTCTAAATCGACGATGTCGTACATGAGCAGCGTCGACGTTTCTTCGTCTACGGCCAAGGCAAATTGGACGACATCGCCGCCGCTGACGGCCAGATCTATGTCACTCGTCCGTTTGTAATCGCCCCGCGCTCTGGAACCAAATAAAATGACTTTTTCTATATGATATGTTTCTGCCAACTGCCGTATCTCATCCAGTACGCCCGGACGAATTCCAAACTCCATGCCCTTCACCTCATTCCAATATCTATCCTTATTATATCATCCTCCGTATAAAAACTATACGCCGTATATTCACGACGATCCTTTCCTGCACATACAAAAACGAGAGTCCTGACAAGGACTCTCGTCGTAACGCTATGCTATTATTTTGCCATCATTTCAGCTACCTTATTGGCGAAGGCTGCCGGGTCGTCAGGCATGATGCCTTCAAGGAGCAAGGCCTGATCGTAGAGCATCTTGCAGTAGTCTTTGAATTCAGGCGTATCCTTGCCGGCTTCGTGAATGCCCTGCAGCTTTGTAAAGAGCTGATGCTGCGGGTTGATTTCCAAAATGCGGCGCGCCTTGAGCATCGGGTTGTCGGCGGCGGCAAAGGCTTGTTCCATCGCCAGGGACGGGCCGGCCGCGTCGGCGACGAGGCAGACGGCGCCGCTCTTCAGGCGGTTGGACAGGCGGACGTCGACGACCTTGCCGTCAAGGAGTTCTTTCATATCCTTCAGAAGGCCTTCGTTGCTCTTAGCTAGGTCTTCGTTCTTCTTCTTTTCTTCTTTGAATGCTTCGTCTTCCAAATCCAGATCGCCGCGGCTGATGGAGTGGAATTTCTTGCCTTCGTATTCACGAATAGCTTCTACGGCAAATTCATCAACGGGATCGGTCATGCACAAGACTTCAATATCCCTGTCGCGGAGCATTTCCATCTGCGGCAAGGCATCGATAGCGGCTTTGTCTTTCCCTGTAGCGTAATAAATCTTTTCTTGGCCATCCTTCATGCGGCTGACATATTCTTTCAGCGAGCAGAGCTTACCGTCTTTAGACGACATGAACAGGAGCAGGTCTTTTAATTTATCGACGTTGTTTTCACCAGTCATCATACCGCTGTAGATGCCAATTTTTAAGGATTTCCCATATTCAGCCCAGAATTTTTCATAGGCTTCCCGGTCTTTATCAAGCTTACGGGCCAGGGTCTTCAGGATGTTCTTTTCCAGATTACGGCCGATGAGCTTTAATTCACGGCTCTGCTGGAGCAGTTCGCGGGAAATGTTGAGAGACAAATCAGGAGAATCGACAAGGCCTTTGACAAAGCGCAGGTAATCGGGCAGCAAATCTTTGCATTTATCCATGATAAATACATGGCGCGAATAGAGCTGCACGCCCGGTTCATAATCGGCATAGTACAGATTGAAAGGCGCACTGCCCGGAATGAACAGCAGCGACGTGTATTCGACATTGCCTTCGACGCGGCTGTGGAAAATTTCCATCGGTTCGTCCCATTCGTAGAACTGATGCTGGAAAAATTCACGGTATTCTTCGGGCTTAATGTCCGATTTATTGCGGGTCCACAAGGGCTGCATGGAGTTGAGGGTCCGCGTTTCCGTATGTTCTTCTTCCGGTGCGTCTTCAATAACCTTGCCGTCGGCGTCCTTCGGCTTTTCCTTCGTCGTGAAGTCCATCGTAATGGGATAGCGGATGTAGTCGGAATATTTCTTGACCAGGCTTTCCAGGAGGTATTTGTCCGTGTAGTTTTCTTCCGTTTCGCCGCCGTAAAATTCCTTGCCCAAGGTCAGGATAATCGTCGTGCCGTGCTTCGGCTTTTCGCAGGTTTCCAGCGTATACTGGCCGTCGCCTGCCGATTCCCATTTATAGGCTTCTGTTTCGCCGGCTTTGCGCGTGACGACCGTCACCGTATCGGCGACCATGAAGGCCGAATAAAAGCCGACGCCGAACTGGCCAATCAGGTCTTTGTCGACGCTGCCGCCTTCCTGGGCTTCCTTCAGCTTTTCCAAAAAGGCCTTCGTGCCCGATTTAGCAATGGTGCCCAAGTTCTGCATGAGCTCGTCTTTATTCATGCCGATGCCGTTATCGGAAATCGTCAGGGTATGCTTGTCTTCATCCGGCGTCAAATGGATTTCAAAGGCCGTATCGCCTTCGAGAAGGTCGTTATTCGTCAGCGATTCGTAATGCAGCTTATCGATCGCGTCGGATGCGTTGGAAATCAGTTCCCGTAAAAATATTTCGTGATTCGTATAAATGGAATGAACCATCAAGTCCAGCAGTTGTTTCGTTTCCGCTTGGAATTCAAAGGTTTCTTTCGCCATGTTCAACAATCTCCTTTATTCAGAATGTGTTAGCACTCTTAGCATCAGAGTGCCAACTCCCTTTTATATAATACAATAAAAAGTCAAATAGTCAATAGAAAACTTGCAAATCTGCGGCAATTCCAGCCTTCTATCCGCCAAAATATTTCCCTTTGTCATTTAGGGTAGGTTATTTATTATATAATGTATTATACATATACGTTGAATCCTGCCGTCATCAGGTCTATAATAAGTGATATACAATATATGCATGATTTTTTATCATATATACGCGTCAGCGTATCCACTATACAGCAGGGGGGTATTATATCATGATACATACGTATGGATTAGAACGAATCGGAATTTTTTACCCGGCCAACGTGTACCGCAACATGTCTCCGGCCTGGCTGACCGAGCAGGCCCTGATTCGCGGCGAAGGCATGCTGAGCGACACGGGAGCCTTAGTCGTCCAGACTGGGAAATACACGGGCCGTTCGCCGAAGGACAAATTCATCGTCGACACGCCGGCTATTCATGAATACATCGCCTGGAACAACGTCAACCGCCCGATTTCGCGGGAAAAGTTTGACGCCTTGAAGGCTAAGATGACGGCGTATCTGCAGAACCGTGATATCTTCCTCTTCGATGGCTTTGCCGGCGCCGATTTAATATGCCGCAAAAAATTCCGCATCATCAATGAATTAGCCAGCGAAAACCTGTTTATCCGCAACCTGCTCATCCGCCCGACGGCCGACGAATTGAGCCAGTTCGGCGACCCGGACTTTACAGTCATCGTCACGCCGGGCTACCGCTGCGACCCGAAGACGGACGGCGTCCGTTCTGAAGCGGCTATCATCATCGACTACGAAACGCGGGTCGTCCTCATCGCCGGCACGCAGTACGCCGGTGAAATCAAAAAGAGCGTCTTCTCCGTTATGAACTACTTTCTGCCTGACGAAGGCGTCCTGCCCATGCACTGCTCGGCCAACATGGATCCGGTCACGAAGGAAACGGCCATCTTCTTCGGTTTGTCCGGCACGGGGAAAACGACCTTGTCGGCAGACCCGAACCGCAAGCTCATCGGCGACGACGAACACGGCTGGTCGCCGCGGGGCATCTTCAACTTTGAAGGTGGCTGCTATGCCAAGTGCATCAACCTGAACCCCGAAAAGGAACCGGACATTTACAACGCCATCCGTTCGGGCAGCCTCGTTGAAAACGTCGTCCTCGACCCGGCGACGCGACGGCCGAACTATTTCGACAGCAAATACACGGAAAACACCCGCGTCGGCTATCCTATCGAATACATTCCCAACGCGGCCATTCCCGGCATCGGCGGCATCCCGAAAGTCATCATCTTCCTGACGGCCGACAGCTTCGGCGTCCTGCCGCCTATCTCCCGCCTCAGCAAGGAAGCGGCTATGTACCACTTCATCACCGGCTTTACGTCGAAAGTAGCCGGCACGGAACAAGGCATTACCGAGCCGGTGCCGACCTTCTCCACCTTGTTCGGCGAACCCTTCATGCCCCTGGCTCCGGAAATCTACGCCGGCATGCTGGGCGAACGAATCGAAACGTATCATACGAAGGTCTTCCTGGTCAACACCGGCTGGACCGGCGGCCCCTACGGCATCGGCAGCCGCATGGACCTCAAGTACACCCGCGCCATGATTACGGCAGCCCTGAACGGCCGCCTCGATTCGGTCCCCTACAAGCACGACAGCCGCTTCAACGTCGACGTGCCCCAGTCCTGCCCGGGCGTCCCCAATCAGATCCTCAACCCGCGCGATACGTGGGCCAATAAAAAATCCTACGACATCATGGCCGACAAGGTTGCCGCCATGTTCCAGGAAAACTTCACGGAAAAATACCCAGACGTCCCGGAAGAAGTCAGCGACGCCGGCCCGAAACCAAAGGCCAAGCCCTAAGGCCTGATACTTCTTTCATGTAAAAAACCGTAAGGAGAGGCGTTTCGCCCTTTCCTTACGGTTTTCTTATATCATGTGAACAGCTTCTTTAGGCGTCGAATACGGTCATGTCCAGGCAGTCGAACCCATCCAGGAATGATTTAACGTGGCCAATGATATCCTGGCAGCCGCCTTCTTCCTTGCTTTCGACGTTCAGCGGCATGTTCGGGTCGTGGAGGGACATGCGCAGGAGCGCCCAGCCTTCAGGGAATACGAGGCGCACGCCTTCGTACGACGGCTTGGCGACGACGACGCCGGCAGCGACGGCCCGCTCTTCAAAGGCTTGCAGTACCCTTTCGCCGTAAGCCTTTACGTCGTCTGTGCCCTGAATTTTGAGGCGGTATTCCTTGCTTTCAGCCGGATGCTTCAAGTTTGCAACCAAATCGCCGACAGCTTTCCCCGCTTTATTGGCCTGGGCCGCCGCAATGAGCAGCTTGACCGCCAAATAGGCGCCGTCGTCGAGGTAGTAGTTTTCGCTCAGCGCGCCGTGGCCCGACGTTTCAATCGCTAAGGGCGATACGACGCCGCTCTGGTTGAGGCGGATGCATTCGTTGATGACGTTTTTATAGCCCCGCATGTAGCGGTGATGGATGAGATGAAGCTCATCCTGCAGGAAGGCCGTCAGCTCATCCGACGTGACCGAGTCCGTGACGATGGTGCTGCCCGGATAATCGGGAGCCAAGATGGCCGCCATCATGGCGATGAGGGCGTTGCGGTTGATGGCTTCACCATCGGGCAGGACGGCGCTCATGCGGTCTACGTCCGTATCGAAGATGAGGCCCAAATCGGCATGGTTGTCGAGAACAGCTTTGCTGATCGCCGCCATGGCCTCTTTATTTTCCGGATTCGGAATATGATTGGGGAACATGCCGTCCGGTTCGAGGAACTGGCTGCCCGTCGTATCGGCGCCGAGGACGTCGAGGACCTTCGAGGCAAAGAAGCCGCCTGCGCCGTTGCCGGCGTCGACGACGATGCGCATGCCTTCCAAGGGCTTGCTGTCCGGGCCTGCGCCTACGCCGCTGCGGATTTTGGAGCACAGGTGCTCGGCATATATATCGATAATCGGCAGCGTCTGCACGCCGGACACATCGCCGTGTGTTTCTTCCAGCGACGCCGCCCGGGTCAGGACGTCTTTAATATCAGCCTTTTCCAGACCGCCGTCTTTCGTAAAGAATTTCAAGCCGTTGCGGTTGTACGGCAAATGGCTGGCCGTAATCATGATGGCTCCGTCCATATGAGTCGATTCGAAGATAATCGACATGAACATAGCCGGCGTCGAAGCCAAGCCGCAGTCAAACCCGGCTACGCCGCAGGCGCAGAGGCCTTCCAGCACGGCCTGCTTCATCGTGCCGGCAGAAATACGCGAATCATGGCCGACGGCAACGCGCAGGCTGTCGACAGGTTTGCCCGTCTTTTCCGCTAAAAAGGAGGCAAAGCCGGCGGCAATGCGGTTCGCCGCTTCGGGAAACAGCGTCACGGGCTCGCCGGGAACGCCTTCTACGGCGACGCCGCGGACGTCGCTGCCGTTCTGCAACTTCATCATATCTGATTCTGTAATCATAATCGTTCACTCCCAATATTAGTAATTCTATATTATAATAGTAATGGAAAGCGCCGCAAAAAACAAGGCGCGTCTTCACAAATAACTCTATGCTGTAAAGGAGATTTTCATGAACCAACCGGATACGCTCGAAAACAAAGCAAAATCCATGATGATTTTAGCTATGCTCATCTTCGGTACCATCGGCATTTTCGTCCGCTACATCCCCCTGCCGTCCAGCGTCATCGCCGTCGGCCGCGGCATCATCGGCACGGCCTTTTTATTTCTGTTCATCAAAGGCAAGGGCATCCCCATATCCTGGCCGGATATCCGGCAAAACCTGCTTCTCCTCTGCCTGTCCGGCGCGGCCCTGTGCGGCAACTGGACCTTCCTCTTCGAAGCCTACCGCTACACGTCCATCGCAACGGCGACGCTATGTTATTACATGGCCCCGATCATCGTCATCCTGGTCTCGCCGATTTTCCTGAAAGAAAAGCTGACGGCCCGCAAATTTCTCTGCGTCCTGACGGCCCTGGCCGGCATGGTCCTCGTATCGGGCATCGGCCAGGAAGGCGGCAGCGCCAACATGACCGGCGTGTTCTTCGGCCTGTGCGCCGCCTGCTGCTACGCCTGCATCGTCATCTTCAATAAAAAAATCAAGCCTATGGCCGCCTACGATAAAACCATCGTCCAGCTTGGTCTGGGAGCCCTGCTGCTGATGCCCTATGTCCTCTTAACAGAAAACGTCACTGCTCTGGACGCCTCTCCCTTCAGCCTGGCCATGTTCCTCGTCGTCGGCGTCGTCCATACAGGCTTTGCCTACGTCTTTTACTTCGGCTCCATGCAGTCCTTAAAAGCCCAGACCATCGCCCTGTTCAGCTACCTGGACCCGATTTTCGCCATCCTGCTGTCGGCCGTCGTCCTCGGCGAGCCCCTCGGCATGACCAGCATCATCGGCGCAGTTCTCGTCTTAGGCTCGACGCTGGTCAGCGAATTAAAGGCCTGATCATTTGCAGAAGGAATCATTCCATGCTAGACTATGTGTATACTGCATAGAAAAAAGGAGAGTACCTACATGCCAACCTATAAAATCATCGCCTGCGACATGGATGAAACCCTGCTCAGCAGCGACGCCTCCATCTGCCGCCGCAATATCGAAGCCATCGCCAACGCAAAAGCCCAGGGCGTCAAATTCGTGCCCTGCACGGGACGGGGATTCCGCTCTGTCGAAGGCGTTCTGAAAACGCTGAACCTGTTCGACAAAGCCGGCCAATACGTCATTGGCTTCAACGGAGCCAGCATCACGGAAAACAAAGGGCACCGCTCCCTGTTCTGGGACCCGATTCCCTTCGACCTGGCCGATAGGATTTACCGCAAAAGCGCGTCCTATGGCCTCTGCATGCACATTTACACACGTGATACCGTATACATCAGCGACGTCACGCCTGACGAAGAGGATTTTCTCCGCGGCCGCATGGCTTACGTGCCGACGGCGGAAAAGACCCTCGACTTCCTGCGCGGCAAGGAAGAAGTCTGCAAGCTCATCATCATGAACACCGACTACAGCCGTCTGCAGGAAATTCACGCCGAAATGAAGCCCCTTCTCGACGACATCACGGTCAGCTTTTCCAGCAACCGCTACATCGAATTCATGCACAAGGGCGTCACGAAAGGCGTCGCCCTCCTCAAATTAGCCGCCATGCTCGGCGTACAGCCTGAAGAAACGATGGCTATCGGCGACAATATCAACGACATTGAAATGCTCCAGGCCGCCGGCCTCAGCGTAGGCGTCCATAATTTAAATCCTCTAATCCGCCAATACTGCAGCGTCGTCACCGACGCGACGAACAACGACGGAGCCGTCGGCGAAGCCATTGAAACCTTCGTATTGAAATAACCCGTTCAATAAAGCAAACGATATATTACATCACGCCAACAAGGCATGCCCTGCGAGTCTCAGACCCGTTAGGCATGCCTTGTTAGTTCATCATATATTTTATGGATTATGAGGGTTAACAAATTATACTATTGAAATAACACACTTTCTGCAAACAAATTCATTTAGGACTTATAAGCCTAATACTTTTTTGCCTGCATTCAATACTTTTATAATTTGATCTACATCGTAAACAGTGCCTTTCCAGGCGCCTCCGCTTACATCCTGCAACGCAGCCCATAACCGCGTATCATCCGGCAAATCTTCATCTGGACGGACATCCGGATTCGTTTCACGTTTAGCTAATTCAGCAGCACCTTCCTCATAGGTCATAGGCTGATCTTCTGTGCCGATAAAGTTCAAACTGCCTTCAAGTTTAACCGTGTCGACAATAATTTCTACAATATCGCCGTCTCTCAATTTACCAATGGGGCCCCCTGCCAACGCTTCAGGTCCAACATGTCCAAAGCAAGCGCCAGTAGAAACACCGGAGAACCGAGCATCTGTAATCAAAGACACATGTTTACCAAAAGGTAAATTCTTCAAAGCAGACGTCAGCTGATATGTTTCTTCCATCCCTGTTCCCAACGGACCGCCGCCCATGACAACCATGATATCGCCAGCAACAATTCGGCCCGGTTCTTTCAAAGCAGTAATAGCAGCTTTTTCAGAAGTAAATACCTTAACTTTAGCAGTATGTCTGAATACATGGTCATCGTCAATTACACTCGGGTCAATGGCTGTAGATTTGACAACTGCGCCTTCCGGAGCAATATTGCCAACAGGGAACGTAACTGTCGAACCAATACCCTTTTCTTTAGCTTTTTCAGGAGAGAAAATAACTTCATTAGGATCAAGATTATCCACTTCCTGCAAACGTTTGCGGCATGCTTGACGCCGTTCCGAATTTTCCCACCAATCAAGATTTTCACCAAGAGTACTGCCGGTAACTGTCATTACATCTTCATGCAGCAAGCCTAATTTGCGCAAATGCAGCATAACTTCCGGAACACCGCCAGCCAAGAATGCTGCCGCTGTCGGATAATTGACCGGTCCAATTGGTAATACACTGACCAAGCGAGGAACTTCCTTATTAATACGTGCCCAATCTTCAACAGTTGGTCTTCTGCAGCCAGCAGCATATGCAATAGCTGGCAAATGAAGCAATAAATTCGTCGAACCGCCAAAGGCTGCATGAAGAATCATAGCATTTGCAATAGCGTGATCAGTCAAGACATCTTTAGTCGTAATACCATTCTTTTCCATTTCAACAGCTGCAATAGCCGATTTTCTGGCAATATCTTTCCAAATTACAGATCCGGACGGAGCCAAGGCAGAATGAGTTAACGCCAAGCCTAAAGATTCTCCAATTACCTGTGAGGTTCCAGCTGTACCAAAGAACTGACAGCCGCCGCCAGAACTTGCACAAGAACTGCAGCCAAGGCGAATAGCATCTTCATAAGATAATTCCCCATTAGCAAAGCGCACGCTGATTGTCTGTACTGTACCAAGGTCTTCCCCTTTATTCGGCATCAGAGTAGAACCACCCGGAACTAAAACTGTAGCAATATCATGCATGCTGGCCAAAGCCATCATCGTTGCCGGTAACCCCTTATCACAGGAGGCAATGCCAATAACAGCTTTACGAGTCGGAAGAGAACGAATCAGTCTTTTCATAACAATAGCAGCATCATTGCGGTACGGTAAAGAATCAAACATGCCAATCGTCCCTTGAGTTCGGCCATCGCAAGGATCAGAAACAAAGGCTGCGTAAGGAACTAATCCCATATTTTTAATTTCATCTGCCGCTTCTGCAACCTGAATATCCAATTCATAATGACCTTGATGAAGCCCAACAGCAATCGGACTGCCATCCGGATTACGGAGTCCGCCTTTTGTGCTTATAATCATTACATCGCCATTGGCTAAGGTATCGGTATTCCAACCCTCACCAGCATTCATAGTCATGCCAAAAATGTTTCCGCTAGGTAATGTTTTCAACATATCCGGCGTCAAGGGCAATGTCCCCTTCGGTCCGTCTGCATGCGTTACGGCATCATAGATACCTTGCGGTTCATTTGTATACAAATTTTTAATAGACATATATTTCTCCTTCCTAATACCGATTAAAAATACCACATCAAAGAGTATAAAAAGAGAGGATGCCGCCGTTTATTAACGAGACATCCTCTCTTTTTCACATAAACGACATATGGTATCGTTTTATATATTTATTATTTTCCTTCTGTCTTCTTAGGCAATGTCAGCGTGAGCAGGAAGCCAGCAAATAAGCAGGCTGCCAAGAAATAAACACCAGCAAAAATGGACATAAACTGCGTCGTAAGATAACCTACGATAAAGGGTCCGACGAAGCCGCCCAAATTCCCCAATGCGTTGATAATGCCCATGGAGCCACCGGCAACATTAGCCGGGAAAAGCAACGTAGGAATCGTCCAGAAAATACCGGAAGCGCACTGTAAGAAAAGCCCGCAACCACAAAGGAAAGCAAAGGATACCCAAGGCTGTGCTTGGAACAATACCGATGCCAAGAAGCAGAGAGCAAAACCTAACAGAGGAAGAGCAACGTATTTCTTACGGTTACCGCTTCTGTCAGAAAGATGTCCGAAAATGTACAAACCAGCCATGCAAGCAAAATACGGAATGGTCGAAAGGAAACCGATCATTGTCATGCTGGAAGATGTAAGATCGCGAATAATGGTAGGCAGCCACATAGCAAAACCATAAATCCCCGTCTGGTATGCAAAGTAAATCAAAATCAATTTCCACATGTTAAGACTGCCAAAAATCTGTCCTAAAGAAACCTTCCCGGTTTCACCGCTAATAGCAGCTTGTTCAGCTTCACGTGCACTGACGATATAATTACGTTCTTCTTCTGAGAGCCATTTAGCCGTTTTAGGATCTTCACTAATCATCGGCCACCATACGAAGATCAAAAGCAAGGATACGAGACCTTCGACGATGAATACGGAACGCCAGCCATAGCTCGTTACAAGCCAACCAGAAACAGGACCTGTGATGATAGAAGCGATAGCAATGTTCATAATGAAGTACGAATTCGCTCTGCCGCGTTCCGATGCAGGGAACCAGTGGCTGAGGATAACGAGAACTGCCGGCCAAACACCGCCTTCAGCAACGCCGATAAGGAATCGGAGAATCAGCATATGCGCCGCCGTATCAACAAAACCTAACAGCACACACATGATACTCCATGCCAAAATAGCACCGGCAATAAACTTCTTAGCATGTCCTTTTTCAGCCAATGCACCGCCAGGAACCTGAAGAACCATATACCCAACGAAGAAAATACCAGCTGCCAAACCAGAGAGCGTTGCAGTCATCTGCAGTTCTTCACTCATGCCTCCAGCCATAGCAAAACCAATATTTGTTCTATCCATAAAACCAAAAATGTAAACTAAAATACAGGGCGGAATAATCCGAGTCCATCGTTTTCCCGGAATATTTTTAGCAATTGCTTCAGCCATCTTATTTCACTCCATTCAAGCGTTTAGAATAAATTGCCATTTTCATCAAACTGCATAGGAGCTACTTCCCCTATGATTTCCATATTAGGATTAGCTTCTACTTCCGGAATCAAGACTTCAGAAACTTCAATTTCCTCAATTTCCATTGTATTCTTAATACGAATAATGCGAGGTTGAAGTTTATCAGCACCTGCACAGGTTTTAACAGCAGCTTGTACAGCCAATCTGTCATTGGGAGTCCAGAACGGAATTTTAACCATTTCAAGAAGAGTAGAGGTAATAGCATTAGGATAAGCCATTTCATTTATGATCTTATCTACACACCGCTGTGTCGTGACATCTGCTAAACCTAAACCATTCGCATTACCATGAGTTTCTTCCGTTAAATCAAGAACTACAACACGTTTTGCTTTGAAATTACCAATACGCGGTTCAGAGCCATCAGCACCGCGAGGAACACCCGTTTCACGAGGCAAAGTACCGGAAACATTCGGGTCCATGCCATCACCGCTGATATTTTTGCCAATTTCATCAACAATGAGAACATCAGCATTGTCAATAAGAATATGTCCCATTATTTTCTTGGCTTCCAAAAGAAGACTCGGCTCTTGTTCAATAATTTCATCAGGTGTAAGTGCTGTTAATTTATAGGTCTGATCAAATGCGTTTTCAATGGTGCCGATGCCACAAATAATAGGCGCATTCTTTAAAATAACTTTACCGTATCGCTGCAGATTTTCAGCCATTTTAGGGAAGCCCTGTTCATGAACGCCTTCTGCACCATGCTGCTTACCCATGCCGATAACAGCCATTTTCATGAGGCCGCTTTCATACGGACCTACAAACTGCGTATGAGCTTTAATGCGGCCAACCATAATAATGCCGTCGGCTTCCGAAGCATATTTATCGATAAATACAGGCCGTCCATCATCAGTAACGCCAATCTGCTTCGTTTCCATCGATGCTTTGATAGGACATCCCATGGCTTCTTCCGTAATACCATACCCATTAACGATTTCAAGCTGACCTTCCGGAGTTGCACCGCCATGACTGCCCATAGCAGGAAATACAAAGGGGCTTCCGCCTTTTTGTTTTACATAGTCAACAACAGCTTTAATGATGATATCAATGTTCGCAACACCGCGGCTGCCGCAGGTAATGGCAATCGACATTCCCGATTTGATCTGAGATGCTATGATATCCCGATCTAATTCCTTCCAAATAACTTGCGGAATGTCTTCAGGCGCAATATACGAAGGATCAAAATGCTGTTTTACCTTTACCATTTTGGGAATCGCAATATCCTGGCACAAATTTGCAATAATGTTAGCATCCATTTTGCTCTCTCCTTTCAAAATAATTATTTTAAGCCATTATCTTGTAAAATTTTCTCTACTTGCTGAACTTGCTCCGCCGTAATCGGATTAAATTCAAGACAATGCGTAGAAATATTCAATCCTCGCAGAGACATTGCCGTCTTTACTGCAGGAAGGAATGGCTCGTTAATCGTATAGAAATTCATCAATGAATTAATAATTTTTTGGTATTTTTCTATGTCTGCTACATTTCCATCATTAATAGCTTTTACCCAAGCCGAACATACTTCGGGAGCAATATTTGACAACCCGCCAATGCATCCATTTCCTCCGCTCAGCATTGTATGCATCAAGCTTTCATCAAATCCAGACATTACGATAAAGTCAGGGAACTCGCCTTTTGTCGCATTAATCAATGCTCTTGTATGTCCAAAGTTGTCAACCGTATCCTTATACCCTACAAGGTTCTTATGCTTGCGCAAAAGACGCAATGTAATTTCCGGAGTCAAATCATATCCAGAACCGCCGGGATAGTTATAGAGGAAAACATTGCCCTGAATCTGAGGAAGAATCTGGTCATAATACCATTCAATGTTTTGTGCTCCCAAGGTAAAGTAATAGGGCCCAATAATCATAACAGCATCGGCACCAGCTTGAAGAGCATAGTTAGATAATTCAACGGTTTCCTTCGGAGTCATGCAGCCTGTTCCTACTAAAAACTTTACTCTGTGATTGATACAAGAAACTGCCACATCAATCAGCTGCTTTCGTTGCTCCATAGACATAGCGAAAAATTCACCCGAACTGCCCATAACAACAATCCCATCTACGCCGCCTTTAATTAAATGTTCATACACGAGTTTATTACCACTGGCATCAACATTTCCATCTTGATCAAAAATAGTTACAACTGGCGAAAAATATTCGGCTTTTTTCATACAAGTTACGCTCCTCAACTTTCAGTTTTTAAACATAATTACATACACGAGCAATTGCTATTTCCATAAAACCTAGTGCTTCTGATTTCGTCTGCTTGCCGTTAGCTACCTCAATCGTCAAATCAAGCAATTCTTTACCCAATTCTTCAATTGTTTTTTGTCCGTAAATTACAGGACTAGCATTGAAATCCATGTTATCTTCCATCTTCTCATACGTGAGCTTATTGCCAGTAAGTTTGATAACAGGACAAATAGGATTGCCCATGACATTTCCTCGTCCCGTTGTAAAGACAACAACTTGGCAGCCGCCTGCAACCATCCCCGCTACAGACGAAAAGTCATTTCCCGGCGTATCCATGATAACCAGGCCTTTTTCATCAATTTGTTTAGCATAATCATATACGGCATTGATTTCTCGGTGACCACCTTTATGAATACATCCTAAAGATTTTTCTTCCAATGTAGTCAAGCCGCCGGCTTTGTTACCTGGAGACGGATTGCCTTCCCGAACTTCTTCACCAACGAGCTGAAGCGCTTTTTCATAGCGATGAACAATTTCGAAAATACGATTACGAACCTCTTCATTCTTAGCACGTCGAGCCAAAATGTGTTCAGCCCCAATAAATTCTGTTGTTTCACTCAAAATAGAAGTAGAACCTAAATCAACCAAACGGTCGCTCAGATCACCAACTACCGGATTGGAAGCCAATCCCGACGTAGGGTCAGAGCCACCGCAGTTCGTACCTACAATTAAATGGGAAATATCAAATTCTTCCCGCTGAACCATGCTGGCTTCAATTACCATCTCTCTGGCATATCGTACAGCCTTTTCTACAGCCTTGATCGTTCCGCCAGATTCTTGAATGATAACCTGCTTAATAGGCTTATTTGTCCGTTCTTGAATGGCTTTGACAACCAAATCCATCTGACAGTTTTCACAACCTAACGATATAACAACAGTACCATAAATATTAGGATTAGCAGCGAAACCTGCCATTATATCCATTGTAAGCTGTTGGTCAGACGGAACTTGGGAACAGCCATTTTGATTATGAAAAGTGACTGTACCCTGAACCTGCTGAGAAACAATACGGGCTGTATCAGTTGCACAAACACTTGCCGGTAATACTAACACGTAATTGCGTACGCCAACGCGGCCATCCGGTCTTTTATATCCTAAAAAGTTCATGTCATCTCCTCCTTTTAACCCAGATCTTCTCGAACATTTTTAACATTATGGACGTGAACATGTTCACCTTTTTTTACCAATCCGGCAGCATGTCCAATATGTTCTCCATATTTTACAATCGGTTCATCATCAGCAATATCCCGAATAGCAAATTTGTGGTAAATTTGAATGTCTTCAGCTGCAGTTAACTCGACAGCTTCCTTTTCAAAATTCAAATATGTAATGAGATCGCCTTTCTTGATCTGTTCAATTGCTACAGCAACATTGTCCTTTGGATCAATAATCATACCGTTAATCATGTCTTATTTCGCCTCCTATTTTATATCCATATACACATACAACAATTAGTATTCTATCCAAGACATCTGAAAAACGTCTTGGATAGAATATATTTTTTACGATTCCTGCTTTTTAAATGCTGCAAACAGTATCAAAGACAAAACACAACCTACTAAAACAGTGATCCCCATAAAGTAGAATCCACCGACAAAACTGCCTGTATAATCTTTTATCCAACCAATCGCAATAGGCGCAATAAATCCGCCCAAATTACCAATAGCATTGATAAAAGCAATACCAGTAGCCGCAGCACCACCTACAAGAAACATTGGCGGAATTGTCCAAAAAATAGGCATGCAACCATAGAAGCCAATAGCACTGATAGAGATGAGAGCAATAGAAACACCTAATCCACTATTCAGAGCACCGCAAATAACCAAACAACCACCAGCTAATATCATGGCTCCAATCATATGCCACTTACGTTCCATATGCTTGTCAGAACTCCAGCCAATTGCCAGCATACCAACAGCTGCAACCACAAAAGGAACAGCACTAATCAAGCCAATCGTTGTAGTAGCCAGATCTCCACCAAAAGACTTAACAATCTGTGGAAGCCACATATTTACACCAAATACACCAATAACCTGAGATACATAAATAATGGCCAAAATCCAAACCTTAGGATTCAGCATAGCTTGGAAAGTAGAAACCTTTTCTTTTGCTACAACTTGTTGCTTTTCTTTTTCCAATTCGTCAATCAAAAAATTTCTTTCTTCGGCAGTTAGCCAGTTAGCCTTTGAAGGATTATCAGTTAAATACGACAATGCAATCAAACCAACAATAACCGTTGGGGCACCTTCTAAAATGAACATCCATTGCCACCCTGCTACCCCCATCATTCCGTCTAACGTAAGCAGCCAACCAGATACTGTCGAACCAATCATCAAAGCTAATGGTTGAGCAAACATGAAACGAGACGTAATTGATCCTCTATATTCTGCTGGAAACCATTGTGTCAAATAAAAAATAACGCCTGGAAAAAAGCCAGCTTCTACCGCTCCAAGTAGAAAACGCACCACTAAAAATTGTGTTGTAGTTGTAATAAATGCCATGCTAGCAGAAATACAGCCCCATACAGCTAACAACAACCCCAACCAGATTCTTGCCCCATATTTATTTAACCCTAAATTACTAGGAACGCCAAAAATTAAATACCCAATAAATAATATACCAGCGCCATAACCAAAAGTAGTGGCAGTCAATCCAAGATCTCTATTCATCTCCAAAGCAGCAAACCCTAAGTTAACGCGGTCAATATAGTTAAGCAAATAACAAAGTACTAAAAAGGGAATTAAACGCCAGGTTACTTTTGTAAATACCCTCTGTTTCATTTCTTCCATTGGACTATGCCTCCATCAACATTTATAAATTTTTTAGCTTATCGTATTGAACAACTGCACCTTGTGCACCAGAACCAGCAATTTTGCAATATAAACCTAACCAACCTTTTTTGAACTTAGGTTCCGGCCTTTTCCACTCAGCCAACCGTTTCGTTATTTCTTCATCATTTACAAGAAGATTCAATGAGCGGTTTTCAACATCAATTTCAATACGATCACCATTTTTTACAATAGCAATAGGACCGCCTTCAGCAGCTTCTGGAGAAATATGTCCTACAAAACATCCATTATTTGTACCGCTAAAACGTCCATCTGTAATCAAAGCAGTTGTTTTAGCCAAACCTCTACCATATAAATACTTCATGGCCTTGAACATTTCGCGCATGCCTGGGCCGCCTTTAGGCCCTTCATAACGGATAACTACAACATGACCATCTCGAACCTTACCAGCTAAAATTGCTTCTTCAGCCGCTTCTTCAGAATCAAAACATATTGCTTCTCCTTCAAAATGCTGCAGGCTCTTATCAAACGCTCCTGGTTTTGTAATACCTGTATCCGGAGCCAAATTACCGCGAAGAACAGCCACTCCACCTTCATACCCAAAAGGTTCATCCATCGTTTTAATAATATTATTATTTTTAGGATACTGATATACGTGACTCTCTGTATTTTCCGCTACGGTATGAGCCGTAACTGTCATCGCATTCGTATAAATGATGGAACTCATTTCTTCAAGCAGTTTGCTGACCCCACCAGCTTGATAAAAATCAATCATGTTATATTCTGAAGCAGGATTAATCTTAGCTAACTGCGGCGTATGTCTAGATAATTCATCAAATTCCGACAAAACATCAATATCTAGCTCTGCTTCACGAGCAATAGCAGTTAAATGCATAACTGCATTGGTACTTCCACTCATGGCCAAACAAATTTTAATCGCATTGCGAATACTTTCATTTGTAATAACTTGCCGAGCAGTAATTCCTTTTTCAACAAGTTCCATGATTTTTATGCCGGTAGCTTCTGCAATAGATAATCTGGCAGCTGAATAAGCTGGAATAATACCTCCATCAGGCAAGGTCATACCTAACGCTTCGGAAAGTGCACACATCGTGTTTGCGGTTCCTAAATACGAACAAGAACCACATGTTGGACAGGATAAATTTTCTAATGTTCTATATTCTTTCTCTGTAATTCTATTAGCAGACAACATGCCATATGCTTCTGTACTTGAAGTCTGGTCAGATTTTCTGCCATCAAACACTATTCCACCTTCCATTGGTCCGCCAGGCAATAAAATGCAGGGAATATCTAAACGAGCTGCTGCCATCAACATGCCTGGAACAATCTTATCGCAGGAACCTAATAATACGAGTCCGTCGAATAAATTAATCTGAGCCATCGATTCAACAGAATTAGCTATCAGTTCTCGAGACGGCAAAATATAATGCATACCATCATGACCTTGCGCAAAACCGTCACAACCACCAATAACACCAAATTCAACAGGAGTACCTCCAGCTCGATAGATTCCATCTTTTACTCGTTGCGCCACCTGTCTCAAATTAAAATGTCCTGGAACACATTCACTCCATGCATTAGCTATACCAATAATTGGACGTTTTAAATCATCTGTAGAAAATCCCATTGATTTATACGTAGCACGATAATATTGGTTGTGCAATCCTTCGAGAATTTTTTCACTTCTCATCGTTTCAGACTCCTCCTTTTTTCTTAAATACGTATTATTTCGTATATTCGTCTTTATGCCACTAGTATATCACTTGAAGCACATTAATATCAATACATGGCTTCCAATATATTTTTTTAATATCGCATTTTAATTTTTAATACAAATAAATCATTAGTATACCAAACAATTACGATATTTAGTAATTTTAAAATCTAATTGTGTTAAAAATTATCACTAAAAAAGAAAAAACGAGCCCAATTATATATTTGAACTCGATTTTCCCCTTTCGGATACAGTATCAGCAACCCATTAATTCAGACATTGTTATTTTTTTAACATAACAGCCTTTCCGTCAGTTACAACAACGCCATCTTGATTTGTTACGACAGTACTCAAAATAAGACGGTGTTTTTCAGGAATCTTTTCGATGATAGTCGCCGTGCAGGTAATCGTGTCGCCGATGCGTACGGGAGCTTTGAATTTCAATTCTTGGGAGCAATAAATCGGCGTACCGCCGTGCATGGCTTTCGTCATCGTCGTCGAAATGATGCCGGCAGAAATCATGCCGTGGGCAATACGGCCCTTAAACATCGATTCTTTAGCGATTTGTTCGTTGACGTGCATGGGGTTGAAATCACCTGTAATACCAGCAAAGGCATATACGTCCGATTCACTGATTGTCTTGCCGAAGGTAGTCGTGTCGCCTACCTGCATTTCATCATACGTTAATTCTTCCTTCATGATGCATCACCTTTCTATCATACCATACAATGGCAACCATAAGCGCGGAATGGCTCACCGCAGCAAGCTGCCGGAAATGACCATGCGTTGTACCTGGTTCGTTCCTTCGTAAATCTGCGTAATCTTCGCGTTGCGCAGCAGCCGTTCTACCGGGTATTCGCGCGTGTAACCGTAGCCGCCGAAGATCTGTACGGCATCCGTAGCGATAGCCATGGCCGCATCGGAAGCGTACATCTTAGCCATAGCGGCTTCTTTAGAATAGGGAAGGCCTGCGCCTTTCAAATATGCAGCGCGGTACGTCAGCAGACGAGCGGCGTCGAGACGGGTCGCCATGTCAGCCAGCATAAAAGAAACGCCCTGGAACTTACTGATCGGTTTGCCGAACTGCGTCCGTTCTTTTGAGTATTGAACGGCCGCTTCCAGTGCCGCCTGAGCAATACCTAGAGCTTGAGCAGCTACGCCGATACGACCGCCATCTAAAGATGTCATGGCAATTTTAAAGCCCTTGCCTTCTTCGCCGAGAAGATTTTCTTTTGGTACAACGACGTCCTGGAATACTAATTCCATCGTCTGAGAACCATGAATACCCAATTTATGTTCCTTTTTGCCAAAAGTAAAGCCCGGCATGCCTTTTTCCAAAATGAAAGCGGAAATGCCTTTTGTACCCTGAGACTTATCGGTCATGGCAAATACGACGTAAATATCAGCGGCTCCGCCATTGGTAATAAATATTTTGCTGCCGTTCAGCACGTAGTGGTCACCGACTTTTTCAGCATGAGACTGCTGTTGTGCCGAATCGGTGCCGGCATTGGGTTCTGTCAAGCCGAAAGCGCCTAATTTCGTGCCTTCTGCCAAGGGAACCAAGTATTTTTGTTTTTGTTCTTCCGTGCCGTATGTAAAAATAGGCCATGCGCAAAGGGACACAGACGCAGCGTAGCTGCAGGCAATGGAATCATCTACGCGAGCCAATTCTTCATTTGCGAGAATATAGCTCATGTAGTCTCCGCCGCCTCCGCCGTATTCTTCCGGAAAGAAAATCCCCATTAAGCCCAATTCGCCGAGTTTATCGACGATGCTGCGGTCAAATACTTCTTCTTCGTCACGCTGGTGGACTGTCGGCGCAATTTCCTTTTCGGCAAAATCGCGGACCATTTTGGTTATCATTTTTTGTTCATCTGAAAGCTGGAACTCCATTATTCTGTTATCCCCTTTCTCCCTTAATGAATTTTGTTTATATAATCACGTAATTAGAAGCTCTGCCGGTGCGAAAGATGGAGCGTTTATCATTGCGTGGACAGAGCTTCTTTTTACTTAATTACCCTTATTTGCCTGCCATTTTAGCGTATTTGGCATAGCGTTCCTTCGCTTCGCGGATCGTCTTTTCATACAATGCTTCTGCACGTTCCGGGAAGTTAATCTGCAAGCGGTTGTAACGGTTTTCACCGCGCAGGTATTCGACCATTTTGTCGGAATCCGGTTCCGGAGAATCAAGCTGGAACGGATTCTTGCCTTCTGCCGCCAAACGCGGATCGTAGCGATAGAGGTGCCAGTAGCCGCATTCTACGGCTTTCTTCATTTCAAGCTGCGTAGCGCCCATACCGGCCTTGATGCCGTGTTCGAGGCACGGGCAGTATGCGATGACGATGGACGGACCCGGATATGCTTCGGCTTCGCGGAGAGCGCGGAGCGTCTGCGCCTGGTTGTAGCCCATAGCAACCTGGGCAACGTATACGTATCCGTAGGTCATGGCGATAGCACCGAGGTCTTTCTTCTTGACCTGCTTGCCGCCGGCGGCGAATTTCGCTACGGCTGCCGTCGGAGTAGCCTTGGAGGACTGGCCACCTGTATTGGAGTATACTTCCGTATCCATGACCAGGATGTTGACGTCGCGGTTCTGAGCGATGACGTGGTCGATACCGCCGAAGCCGATATCATATGCCCAGCCGTCGCCGCCGAAGGCCCATACGGATTTCTTAGCCAGGTATTCTTTATTCTGAAGGACGAAGGCTACGTCTTCGTTCGCCGGAACCTGTTCCAATGCGGCGATGAGGGCGTCTGTCACTTCGCGGGACTTGTCGCCTTCGCTGTAATGAGCCAGGTATTCGTCGATAGCTTCTACGGCGACGTTCTGTTCCTTCAAAGCATTCAGGTGAATGCGCAGTTCCTGCTGGATAACGTCCTGAGCGTGGAAGAAGCCGTAAGCAAATTCGGCGTTGTCTTCGAACAAGGACTGTTCCCAGCACGGGCCGAAGCCGCGGTTGTCCGTGCAGTACGGCGTCGTCGGCAAGGAGCCGCCGTATGCGGAGGAGCAGCCAGACGCGTTGGCAACGTACATGCGGCTGCCGAAGAGCTGCGTAACCGTCTTGATGTACGTCGTTTCGGCGCAGCCTGCGCAGGCCGGCGAGAATTGGAAGTACGGTTTGGCAAACTGCAGTTCTTTGACAGTCTTGTCGCTGACAGCTTCCTTCTTGAGATACTGTTCGTCCATGACGAAGCGGTTGAAGTTATCCTGCTGGGCAGCTTCTTCTTCCATGGGAACCATCGTAAGAGCGCCCTTGTCTTTCAGCGGGCAAACGCTTACGCAGACGCCGCAGCCGAGGCAATCGTACGGCGAAACCTGGAGGCGGAAGTTGTAATCGGACAGCTTAGCGCCTTTCGCCTTAACCGTTACGAAGCTTTCCGGAGCGCCGGCCAATTCTTCATCCGTAAGGAGAACCGGGCGGATAGCTGCGTGGGGGCAGGCCATGGAGCAGCTGTTGCACTGCGCGCAGACTTCAGCATTCCAGTGGGGAACCTTGATGGCTACGCCGCGCTTGCTGTATTCCGTCGTGCCGAGAGGCCATGTGCCATCGAAGCAATCATGCTTCTTGAATACCGATACCGGAATAAAGTCGCCCTGCTGACGATTCATCGGTTCCACGATATCCTGAATGAATTCAGGCAAGTGGGACAGATCCTTCGGCGTATCGACAGCATTGGCCCAAGAAGCAGGAACTTCTACTTTTACGAGGCCTTCGATACCGGCGTCAACTGCTTTGTTGTTCTTGTCGACGATTTCCTGACCGCCTTTTTTGAAGTAGCTGTCATAGTTGCCTTGCTTCATCGCTTCCACAGCCATGTCGATAGGAATAACCTTGGTCAGTTCGAAGAACGCAGCCTGGAGAATCGTGTTGACACGTTCGCCCAAGCCGATTTCACCAGCTAATTTTGTAGCATCGATCGTGTAGAACTGAGCATGTTTATTGTACAAATCGCGTTTCATCTTGGCCGGCAGCTGCGTTTCCAACTCTTCCGCCGTCCAGGGACAGTTCAGGAGGTATACGCCGCCGTCTTTTAATTCAGCCGTCGTATCGTATTTATGAACGTATGTCGGAGCGTGGCAGCCTACGAAATCAGCCGAATCAACGAGATATGTCGCATGGATGGGCTGATCGCCGAAGCGGAGGTGCGACTGTGTCAGGCCGCCGGTCTTCATGGAGTCGTAGGAGAAGTATGCCTGGGCATATTTATCTGCCGTCAAGCCGATAATGGTAATGGCGTTTTTGTTTGCGCCGACCGTGCCGTCGCCGCCGAGGCCCCAGATCTTAGCGGCCGTCTGGCCTTCGTAGGACAATTTGATCGGTTCGTCTGTCAGGGACGTATTCGTTACGTCGTCTACGATACCGATAGTGAAGTTGTTTTTCGGCTGAGCCTGTTCCAAGTTAGTGTATACGGCGGCGATCTGAGCCGGCGTCGTATCCTTGGAAGCCAAGCCGTAGCGGCCGCCGACAACGACGATATCGCCGCGGCCAGCCTGAATCAAGGCGCTCTGTACGTCTAAGTACAGCGGTTCGCCGATGGAGCCCGATTCCTTCGTGCGATCCAGTACAGCGACTTTCTTACACGTAGCCGGAATGGCTTCGGTGAAGTGCTGTACGGAGAAGGGACGATACAAGTGAACCTGTACCATGCCGACCTTCTTGCCCTGAGCGTTGAGGTAATCGACAGTGTCCCGTACGGTTTCTGCCGCAGAGCACATGACGACGACGACTTCTTCTGCGTCGGGAGCGCCGTAGTAGTTAAAGAGCTTGTAATCGCGGCCTGTCAGTTTATTGATTTCATCCATGTAATGCTGTACGACGCCGGGGATGGAAGCGATTTTTTCGTTCGCCCCTTCTTTGCACTGGAAGAAGATATCCGGATTGACCGTCGTGCCGCGTTCATAGGGATGTTCAGGATTCAAGGCGTTTTTGCGGAAGGCGTTCAGCTGATCGTAGTCGACGAGCTTTTTCAATTCGTCGTAGTCCAGCGCTTCGATACGCTGCATTTCGTGAGATGTACGGAAGCCGTCGAACACGTGCATGAAGGCATAGCGTCCGCCGATTGCCGCTAAGTGCGATACGGCGCCCAAATCCATGACTTCCTGCGGCGACGAAGACATGATCATGCCGAAGCCGGTGGAACGGCAGGCCATGACGTCGGAGTGATCGCCGAAAATAGAAAGAGCGTGAGCGCTGACCGTACGGGCGGCAATGTGGAATACGCCCGGCAGGAATTCGCCGCCGATTTTGAACATCGGCGGAATCATGAGCAGCAAGCCCTGAGAAGCCGTGTAGGTCGTCGTCAGAGCGCCGGCCTGCAGCGAGCCGTGGCATGTACCGGCCGCGCCTGCTTCAGACTGCATTTGAATAACATCAACCGTATTGCCAAAGATATTTTTCTTTCCCTTTGCGGCCCATTCGTCAACCTTTTCAGCCATAACTGACGACGGCGTAATGGGGAAAATGGCAGCTACTTCCGTAAAGGCATACGATGCATATGCGGCAGCAGTGTTGCCATCCATTACAACATAGTTTTTCTTCATGATGTAATAGTTCCTCCTTTTTCTAAATGACATGTAAAAACAAGTTCCGCATACAAAAACTTTAGTGAACTACTTTTCATTCAAGGCAATCATTTTTTCATTAGTAAGCATGTCGATTTTGCCCGTTTTTATTGTTCTTATATACGTCTTTATTCTTATATTCGTTATTCTATCATTTTATAAGAAAAAATTCAATGCTTATAAATAATAAAACCATATATAATGCATAAAAAACATGGAGCAACTTATAATCATATAATATAAGCAAAGATAATGTATATCCGAATAAAAAAATTTTTAAGGCATATCAAAACAAAAAAATCTCACTAAATCATAGAAAATTTCCTATAGTTTAGTGAGATAAAAATATATTTTCAAATTGTAAATTTCTTTTGGATACTAAAAAGATGATTGATATCTTTTTTATTAATAATAGTAGCGGAAAGAACAATAAGTGTTCGACCTGCACGATACCCTTTATGAACAGAATCATACTCAATATATTCTCTATAAACTAATTCTTTCAATAAATTAGACAATGAGCTTTTAGGTATTCCCGTCTCCTTTTGTATCGCTGTAAATGAGGGAGCCTGATCTGCATTAGCAATAAAATAAACAATATCTAATGCACGAGCCACTGAACGAACAATCGTTTTTGTTCCTTCTCCATTCATAGCGTTCCCTCCCTTCCTTAATTACGTCCAAGTTCTTATATTAGTACTAATTATATGATAACATTGCTATTTTTGAATGTCAATTTGTAAATAATCTACGATACCTTGTATACTAATATTTAATTCTAGATACATATGATAAAGTTTTCATTAAAATAATTGTTCCAATATATGGACGAAAAATTCATAATACTATATAATGTATATGTATAAAGTATTGTTTGCATTGAATAAATAAGGAAGAGGATTATATACTCTTCAACATATATGAGGAAAGAAGTGATACGTTATGGCATATTCTCAGCACAAGCCAACATTGCGAGTTTTAGATATCATGCAGTCGCTTGCATCTGCAAACGACGAAGGCCTGACATTAACAGAAATAGCTACCAAAATTCAAGTTCCCAAAAGTACTATTGTACCAATCATTCACACATTACGCGACAGAGACTTTATTGAGCAAAAAAGCAACGGCAGATATGTCATAGGTATCAGTATGTTCCTCATCGGCTCCGCATCTCTTCAAAACATCGGTTTATTAGACGTGTTTAAGAAAGAAATGAAAGAAATTGTTTATAAAACATCTGAAACTTGCCAATTAGGCATTTTAGTAAATGGCGATGTCTTATATCTTGCAAAAGAAGATTCGGCTGAACCAATTCGCCTCGTTTCATTCGTCGGAAAACGCCTGCCAGCATATAGCACCTCTTTAGGCAAAGCGTTGCTTAGTTGCTATTCCCTTCAAGAGTTGGAATCAATTTATAAAGGCCCGTTAAAACCAGTAACAGAAAAAACATGCAAAACGATAGAACAATTATATGATGAATGTCTCCGGTCTAAATCCGAAGGCTATTTTCAAGAATCAGGAGAAATTTCTCCTGATTTAAGTTGCTTTGCAGTACCAATCCATCATAATGGCAAAATCATTGCAGCTGTCAGTGTAAGTATGCCTACATTCAGATTGACAAAAGAAATAAAAGAAACTGTAGTTAAGGCGTTATTAACTGGGCAAAATGTACTAGAACGCAATCTGCAGCGGCTTGGAATTTCTGACAGCAACTTATTTCTAGATTCCTTTGTTTCTCAAATACCCAGCATTTCAAATTGTTAAAAACAAATGGGAGTAGCTGAAGGATCAAAACACTGGTAGCCATTCCTATTTTATTTATAAGTCATTTTACGCCAGTCTTTCTTAGGCATAAAATCATATAAAATAACAAAAAGCTCTTTCTTAAATATGCAAGTTTTGTAATTTAACCTGCGTTCTGAAGAAAGAGCCCTTTATTTTTATATAGAAGCTATCTTAATCTAACTTGAATAACCTCATCTTATTGGTATGCAGCATTTAAAATATTGACGCAGTCCTCTTCCTTCAGTTCCATGCGGTCTCCTTCAAAGAGAAAAGCCATTGCCGATTTCGCATTAGCAGCCATTTTAGGAAATTCATCCGGAACAATGCCATAATCAGACATTTTAAGGTCAGATACATCACATTTTTCCTTTAGTTCTTCTAGCGCTATAATAAATTCCTCCGGCTTTTCCGCATCAGTTCTCCCCATTTTTTTCGCCAAAGCAACAAAACGTTCATCACACACATGGTGCTCAATCATATAGGTAAAGTATGCCTTACTCAGCATAATTAAGCCTGCACCATGCGGCAATTCCTGATGATACGCCGTTAAGGCATGTTCCAAAGAATGCTCGCTCATATTAGAACTTGTGCACATTTCCAAGCCTCCCAAATAATTGCCAAAGGCAACTCGTTCTCGCGCCTCTATATTAGAGCCATCTTGAACAGCCACAGGAAGCCAGGTACTAATTTGGTCAACGGCTTCAAGAGCAATCATTTCGCTCATGAGATTTGCTTTACATGACAAATATCCTTCAATATTGTGAAATAATGCATCAAATCCTTGGTAAGCAGTATATTTCGGAGGAATTGTCAACATCAATTCCGGGTCGATAATAGCCAATTTCGGAAATAGAAGCGGGCTTTTTATCGGTGTTTTTTCATTCGTTTCCGTATTCGTAATAACACCTCCAGCATCCGTTTCCGAACCCGTTCCAGCAGTCGTCGTAATCGCAATAATCGGCAAAGGGTTGACGGCAATAGGCTGCCGTTTTCCAGTACCATTCTGAATATAATCCCATAAATCACCTTCGTTTGTAGCCATAACGGCAATTGCTTTGGAAGCATCAATACAGCTGCCCCCACCTAAAGCAACAAGAAAATCACATTTTTCCTGCCGCGCAACAGCTGCCCCCATCATAACTGTTGTTTTAGTAGGATTGGGTTCGATTTGATCAAAAAGAACGGTCTCCACGCCAGCCAAGTGTAATTCTTTTTCCGTACGATTTAAATACCCATATTTCTTTGCCGAAATTCCATTAGAAAGAATCAGCAACGCCTTTTTACCTGGCATCATTTGCTCATGTAAATGATTGAGTTGGCCAACACCAAATAATGTTTTTGTAGGAATTCCAAATTGAAAAATCATAAAACATCCTCCATTTCACTAAGGGGAATATATAATAGAATATAAAAAACTAAAGGTTTGCCACGCATGGTAAATATATACGTGACAAACCCTTCGTATTATGGCCTCAATTCATTAACTAGCCGTCCATCCGCCGTCAATTGCAATATCTGCTCCAGTAATATAACTTGCCTTATCCGATGCTAAAAAAAGAATAACGTTTGCAACTTCATCAGGAGTGCCGACACGCTTCATAGGCGTACGCGAATCTATAATCGTAGTATAAGAAGGATCTTGCAGTACCTTCTCTACTAACGGAGTAGCTATAAATGCAGGCGACACACAATTTACACGAACACCTTTTGTAGCCCATTCATTTGCCAAACCCTTAGTAAAATTTCGTATCCCAGCTTTACTTGCTCCATAGATCGATAATCTTTGCATGTTGATGTGACTTTGCAAGGATGACAAGCTAATAATAGCCCCCTTCTGTTGTTTTAACATTTCCTTACCCACTTCAACCGTGCAGAAATACGCCCCTTTCAGATTGATATTCATAATATAATCCCAATCTTCTTCTACGTAATCTACTGCATATTTTCTATTATTAACTCCAGCAGAATTAACTAACACATCAATTTTGCCAAATTGATCTATAACATCGCCGACCATTTGCTTGATCTCAGCTACTTTACTTACATCCACCGCCAAGGCGCTTGCAGAAAATCCCGCTTGCTGCAATTCATCAGCAAAAGACTGACACTCTTCCAGATGGCGGCTGGCAATAATACAATGTGCGCCTTCTTCACAAAAACGCCTTACCGTAGCAGCGCCAATTCCTTTGCTGCCCCCTGTAACTAGTACGATTTTCCCGGAAAATTCACCCATTATCATCCACACCCCTTCTCAAAAGGATACGCGCATACAGTTTCATCAATGTTCTTTAAAGTAGTCGGCGTTTTCCTTAAAACGAGTAAACAATTCACCTACGTCGCTCGAGAAGGAAACGTACTGTACGCCTCGTTTTTTCCATTCTACGGCTTTCTTCACGTCGTCGACGAAGAAGCCTACGGCTACGCCGACTTCTTTCGCCTGAGCCATGATTTCATTCATCTGTTCGATGACCTTCGGATGATCTACCTGGCCGGGGATGCCCAAGGAGGCCGAGAGGTCATAGGGGCCGACGAACAAGACGTCTACGCCTTTGACCTTCAAGATTTCCGGCAGGGCGTTGACGCCGTCCTGGCCTTCTACCTGAAGGATAACGGCCGTTTCTTCATTGGCCTTGCCGAAGAAATCGGCTTTATCGATGCTGCCGTAGCGGCCGGCGCGAACGAAGCGGTTGCAGCCGCGGCTGCCTTCCGGCGCAAATTTAGCGGCCTGTACAGCGATTTCAGCGGCTTCCTTAGAGCCGATATTCGGAATCTGAACGCCGTCGGCGCCCAAATCCAGCGCTTTGTCGATGAGTTCGGGATTGCCTTCGTATACACGGACAATAGCCGGAATTCCCGTCAATTTTGCGGCACGGATCAAGTCGACTGTGCTTTCCAAGGGAATTTCGCCATGTTCGTTGTCGATGATGACAAAGTCAAAGCCTGCCAAGCCGGCGATTTCTACGACGGCCGGGTAATTCATGTTGAGGAACGGCCCAAATAACCGTTCGCCATTTTTCAATCTTTCTTTAAACTTACTCATAACGACTCCTATATAATATGTAATATATGTATGTAATAAATTTATTCAACCTCAATAACTTTAGATGGGTTCATAATATTATTAGGATCCCAAGCTTTCTTCAATAAACGCATAAGTTTTAATTCACCTTCAGGAGTAAATTTTTCAAATTCCTCTTTTTTCTTATAGCCAATGCCGTGTTCGCCAGACATCTTTCCGCCCAGGCTATATACCAATGCAAAAATATCATCATCATATGCATGCAAGGTATTTGCCCATTCTTCCGGACCTTGATTATGTGTATTCAAAATATTCACATGAATATTGCCATCACCAATATGAGCTACAATACCACCATCAATATCGTGTTTCTTCATGATATTCGGAAGTTCTGTTGTGACATTGATAATTTTATCAAGAGGAACGACATAGTCCGAACTAGCCCAAGTCAAGCAAATTTCACGGCAAGCATCGGCAAATTGTTTTCTGGCTTCCCAAATTCGGTCATCAGCCATCAGTACCTCGACGGCACCAGCCTCATCGCATAAATCGCCTAATTTTTCCATTTTTTTATCGAGCTCATCTTGATCGTATGATTCAACAGTAATAATATCATACACGCCATTTTTCTTAGCGTACGGCAAATCGCATTTAATAAAATCGCCGCTAATAACAATAGCCCGGTTATCCATATATTCAATGCTTGTCGGCTCAATACCTGCCTTCAAAATCTTTCTCGGCAAAGCTAACGCTTTTGCAGGATCATCAAAAATAGCAACGATATCGAAGGAATACGGCGGCAGCATCCTCAATTTTAACGTCGCTTCTGTAATAATTCCCAGTGTACCTTCAGATCCACAGATCAATTGCTCTAAACAGTATCCCGTGCTGCATTTTTCTAACCGGGCACCAACTTTTACAATGTCGCCAAGCGGTGTTACAACAGTAAGGTCATAGATTTGATGACGAGTCGTACCATAACGAACAGCTTTGTTTCCCCCAGCGTTGGTTGCTAAATTTCCGCCTATCTGACAACTTTCAGCACTGCACGGATCGCCGGCATACAATAATCCTTTTGCTTTCGCAGCTTGCTGCAAATCAACAGTACGAACGCCTGGCTGAACCACGCAGTACAAGTTTTCGGCATCCATTTCAAGAATCTGATTCATTCGTTCTAATTCTATAACAATTCCATGATGCACAGGAATCGCCCCGCAAGATAGCCCTGTTCCAGCCGAACGCGGCGTAATTGGAACTAAGTATTTATTAGCTAACTTAACAACTTCGGCAACTTCTTCAGTAGAAGCTGGAAATACAACAACTTCAGGATAACTGAAATAAATAGAATTCCCTTCTTCGTCAGTCTTATAAATCTCTAATTTATCCGGATCCGTCGTAGCATATTTATCTCCGACAATTTTCTTTAATTCATTGACAACTTCATCTGTCACAGGATTGTATTTCATAAGTATTCCACCCTTTCTATAGCTCTACATGTTTGATAAAAAGACCTTTTTTTGCAGACCGATAGGTGACCTCAAAAAAGGTCTTTTCATTATTTCGCCAAATTCAATAAAAGTTAAATTACTCCATCCCAATTTTCTTATCAAAATTGATTAAAACAGGGAATAAACCCGTTCCAAGGGCTAAAGCAATAAATAACATCAAAGCCCAATAATACGAACCAGTAGCTCCAACAATCAACCCGACAACGATAGGAACAACTGCACCACCGACATTGCCAAACATATTCATAATGCCACTGAGAGTGCCACTATATTGCCGATCCGCAACAATCGACGGTAAAGACCAGTACATTGTTCCACACCATTTTTCAAAAAACATCGAGATACTAAGCATCGCAATAGCAAAGTAGATATCTGTTGCTACTGAAAGCAAATACATCGGAACAGCAATGCATACACCTAACAGAGGAAATAACCGTCTGAATACGGCATTAGTATCTTTTGCACTTTGACGAATTTTATCAGTAACGACACCGCCTAATAATTGTCCAACAGTTCCTACTGCATAAATTAAGAAAATAGACCAACCTAAATCTTTAATATTCAGATGATGTACTGCCGCCAAATATAAGGCGCCCCAGGTCATTAAACCATACCAAAATGCATCATAAGCGCCAAATCCCAGACATACTCCCCAGAAACTCCGTGAACCTAAATATGTCGTAGCCGTTGAACCAGATTTTGCATCATCCATGTTTTGGCCGCTTAAAGAACTAGCATCCTCTTCTTCAAAAGCTTTGCGTAAATATTCACGTTCCGCTTCATTAATGCTCTTATTCGTTTCCGGTGTAGATCCAATAATGGGTTTACAAGCTAGCACTACAATAATTGTTAATACGCCTGCTGCAATTAAAGCGCCACGCCAACCGTCAAGAAAAGCTACAAATAGCGCACATAACGGTGCTCCTAACGCATTCCCCAAAGCCGAACCGGAATCCATTAATGCAGCGCCTTTACCACGTTCATTTTTAGTCAGCCAGACAGACTGTAATTTCCCTCCAGAGGGATAATCGGAGCTTCTGAAATACCCAATAATGCACGAATAGCAATAAACATTGTGCTATTATGGATAAATCCAGTAAAAATCTGAAATATCCCCCACAAGATCCCTGTACCGACAATAACTTTACCGGGTGCAAATTTATCGCATAACCATCCAGAAGGTATCTGCATTACTACATAGCCCCAAAAAAATGCACTCAGAATGACACCTACAAGTTCAGGGCTAAATTGCAAATCTTCCTGAATCATAGGCATTAATACAGAAATAACAGCACGGTCTACGTAGTTGATAGTAACGAGAATCAGCAATGCTAAAAACACTCGCCATCGAACGTTTGTAGGTTTTTGAGTTAATTGAGTCATAAAAATTTCACCATCTTTCTAAAAATATCGCTAAACCTTAAAACTTGCAATATGTGCCTCATAAAAGCCTCCGGAGCAAATATCCGCACACACTATATATATAACCCTGCGCAGGTTACAAGCCCTTCGATAAAAATCCATCAGTTATTTAACTGAATTCGATAAAGTCCCAATGTCAGATATAGTTATTTCTACTAAATCTCCAGAACGAAGATATTTAGGCGGCGTAAAACCTACCCCTACGCCAGAAGGAGTACCAGTTGCAATAACATCACCTGCATAAAGAGTAGTCCCTTCCGATAAAGTTTGAATTATTTTAGAAATGGAAAAAATAAATTCCTTAGTGGTAGCATGTTGCCGTATTTCTCCATTAACCTTAGTCATAATTTCAAAAAAACTTGGGGCTTCATCTTTTAGTAAAATACACGGTCCCATAGGAGCAAATGTATTAAGGCTCTTTCCATGAAACCATTGCCCATGTTTACTTTGTAAATCTCTCGCAGAAACATCGTTTAGAATAGTATATCCATACACATACTCCATTGCATTTTCTGCCGATATATTCATACCTGTTTTACCAATAACAACAGCTAGCTCCCCCTCATAATCTAATGCCTTCGTTATCATTGGATGGGAATCAATCAATTCTTCAGGTCCAATAATTGCCGAAGCAGCTTTTGTAAAAATAACTGGACATGACGGTAATTTTTTTTGTATTTCCATATTAAAATTTTTTTCAAATTCACCTACATGTTCTACATAATTTTCACCAATACAAAATATATTTCTTCTCAAATTCATAATAGGTGCAGTAATAGTGATAGCATCAATATTTAATGATTTAATAACGCAATGTTCTTTTTTTAACTTAGCTTTCAGCCTATTTAATCCATTAGGTCCTAAAGAAATAAAATCTAAAAGGTTTTCAGGAAGGTGTACCGATATTGCGTGAGATAAATTTTCTGCACTATACACTTCATCCCCATCCAGTATCCCCCATTGGAGTTTGTTATTGCACTTAAAAGATACTAATTTTCTTATATTCATGACTATCACCTTTTACCACATTATAAACGCCTTTGATATTCTTAATTACGAATTATTTCGCATTTACGTCTGCATTTATATTTTTGCACGTTATACAATTAAAGTCAATACTTTATCATGAGTATATCTCATTTGCATTATTTAATACAAAGAATCTCTTTTATACATATTTAAACAAAATAATTTGTTAAAAAACATAATAACTACAACCAAATTATTATAAAATGCTAATAAGAACGCTTTCTAACACCTTCTTATAATTTTTATTAAATTATTTACTTAGCTTTATTGCAAAAAATTTCTCAAGGCATACTAAAAATCTCAATTAAAAAGAATGGTTTCAATGAAACTCTTAATCTACTCATATTTTATACTGTTATCTCCATTATAAAAATCCATATCTTATTCACAGTTACACTAAGATTCAATATAATCTTTTACAAATTCATCTTCACCATCATATATCATTAGTACAAGTTATCTACCAAAGAGATATTTCATCAATTCATACCCTTTTTTTTGTATACATTAATATAAATAAACATACAAAAACTTGATCTTGCCATCTTCTAAAAAGATGACACCTCAAATACATTCACATAAAAATATTTATCTGACCAGCTTCAATAGTATTGCCATAAAAGCTCCGAATGAGCATAAAACGATCTTCATCCTACTAAATTATTAGAATATCATAAATACAGATAAAGGTTTGCCGCACATGCAAGTATGCATGTGCGATAAGCCTTTTTCCTTATGTCCAAAATTATTGACTAACCGGTTTGGAGTACTTGTAAATATAGGTGATACGATACACAGTTCACATGAATCACTTTATAATCACTCGTCTTTCAAATCATTAAAAAATGCGCATTCCAATATTACGCCTTTCATATCCTTACATGATTTACATATTTGCAAATCATTCCCCTTACTTCTCGGTCAGAAAGAAAAATGTATTTTATCTCTTATGCTTTTAAAATATCAGCACCTACTTTTTTATTCAAATTCATAATTAATGGGAAGAAACTAATTCCTAATGCAAAAGCTAAGAATAGAATGATTGCCCAATAATAGTTCCCCGTCGCCATAACAATGATACCGACTAAAACAGGGACAATTGCGCCACCAACATTTCCTAACATATTCATAAATCCTGCAACGATACCAACATCGTCTCGTTGCGATATTGTTGCGGGTAAGCTCCAGAATGTACAACCCACCCAACGTTCACAAAACATCGCAAAGGATAAATAAATGATCGCCATGGTAATGCTAGTTGCATTGCTCAAGAAATACATAGCTATAGCCATCAAAACACCTAAAATTCCAAAAGACCATTTGACAATCTTATTAGGGTCAATTCCCTTTTCTTTTAGATGATCAATAAAAAATCCTCCAAATAATTCACCAATAACGCCAACGCCAAAAACGATAAATATGGACGTGCCTATTGTCATAATGTTGACATTAAAAACTTGTGATAAGTACATGGGTCCCCATGTCATCAATCCGTACCAAAAGCAATCATAACAAATAAATCCCAAAGTCATTCCCCAAAATGTAAAACTTTTTAAATATCTTGTTAATCCAACAGATAATTTTTGATTTGCATCTCCAGATATTTTATATTCATCTTTTAACGCATTATCTATATATTCACGTTCTGCAGCATTAATTCTTGGACTTGTATCTGGCGTAGCTTTACAAAACGGATAACATAATAAAACTACCAAGATGGTCAAAATACCCGCTCCCATTAAAGCACCTCGCCATCCCCCAAACCAAGCAAGGAAAGCCACAATCAATGGACCTCCAATAGCAGTGCCCAAAGGCGAGCCAGCATCAACAATAGCAGCTCCACGAGTCCGTTCATTCTTTGTTAGCCATACAGATTGTAATTTACTACTAGCGGGATAAATAGGGGCTTCAGAAGCTCCCAATAGTGCTCGAACAATCATAAAAGCAGTACTGCTGTGAAGACAACCTGTAATCATTTGAAAAACGCCCCACAAAATACCTGAGCCTAAAATAGTCTTTCCCGGACCAAACCTATCTGCAAACCATCCTGCTGGAATTTGCATTACAGTATATCCCCAAAAAAATGCACTTAAAATAACGCCAACCAATTCTGGACCAAACTGAAGTTCTTCTTCAATTGCAGGCATACATACAGAAATAACAGCACGGTCAATGTAGTTGACTGTACATAATGCAAATAAAGAAGCAAATACCATCCATCTCACTTTCGTAGGTTTTTCGTTGTTCATTCTACCCTCTCCTTTTTTTCGTTTCTTAATACGAATCAATTCGTATTTACGTTTTTTATGTTTATATTATTGCACGCTACACATAAAACGTCAATATTTAATCATGAATATATTCTATTAGTATCATTCAACAAATAAAATGCATTTTATTCATAATTTTATTCATAAAAACCATTTACATTCCATCACTTATAGCACATAAATCACCTGCTTAAATCATAAAAAATAAACCAGTACCAATGTAAGAACTCCTTACATTGGTACTGGTTTATACCTAACCTATAATGCTTGAATGGATTACCATTGGTTATCCGTGTATATTTAATTTTCTTCTACTTCCTCTTTTTCTTCATGAACAACACGCTTCGAACCGTGCTTTTTCGCCGTATAGTTTTTCCATACGACCCACAGGGACGTGTCTACGCAGATGGACGAGTAGGCGCCGCTGATGAAGCCGATGAGCATGACCAGGGAGAAATTCTTCGTCGATTCGCCGCCGAAGAAATGGAGGGCCCCGCAGGCGAAGAGCACCGTCGTCAGCGTGTAGATACTGCGGTGGATACTCTGGGAAATGCTGTCGTGAGCCAGCTTTTCATACGTATCCGTGCGGCGGTGGGTCCTCGTGTTTTCACGGACGCGGTCGAAGATGACGACGGCTTCGTTCATGGAATAGCCGACAACCGTCAGGATAGCCGCCAGGAAGGAGGCGTCGATTTCCAGCTGGAAGAAGGAAAAAAAGCCCAATACCATGATCAAGTCATGGAGGATGGATACGATAGCCGAAATGGCGATCTTATATTCAAAGCGGAAGGAAATATAGGCCGCCAAGGCGATAAAGGCCACGGCCAGGCTGGTCACGGCATTCTTCGTAACTTCCGAGCCGATGACGGCGCCGACCGATTCGATACGCTTCACTTCCGCGCCGCCCAGCTTTTCGTTGAGCTGATCGGAAATGGCCTTGCTTTCGTCGCTTTCCAGGTTGCGCATGCGGATCATCACTTCCTGAGACGATTCCTGATCCGTTACGCCCGACAGCTGGATAACGCTGTTTTCCAAATTCATATTGGAGTCGTCGATGACTTCGCGCACTTGGGCTACCGTAACGGGCTGCTTGAACTGCAAGTCCAAAATCGTGCCGCCCGTATAGTCGATGCCGAAGTTAAAGCCGTTGATAAAGATGGAGATGACGCTCAGGACGACCAGGACGGACGACAGGGTAAACCACCATTTCTTATGGGCTACAATATCAAAACTCATTTCCGTCCCCCCTTTTTGAGCATGTGTTCCGGCACCTTGCGGTTCAATCCATAGAACCACGGATTGGTGAGGAGATTCGTATTAATGAACCAGGTCAGCAGGGAACGGCTGACGATAATAGCCGTAAACATGCTGACGATGAGGCCTAAGGCCAGGTTGACGGCAAAGCCTTTGACCGTACCGGCCCCCATGACGATGAGGACGATGGCGGCGATCATAACCGATACGTTGGCGTCGAGAATCGTATGGAAGGCCCGCTTAAACCCGGCCTCCATCGATGTCCGCAAGGTCTTCCCTACGAGCACCTCTTCCTTAAATCGCTCGAAGATCAGTATATTGGCGTCGACGGCAAAGCCCATGGACAGGATAATCCCCGCAATGCCGGGCAGGGTCAGCGTCGCGTCGAGGTATTTCAAAATAGACAGCAGGATCAGGACGTATACCAGCAGGGCTACGTTGGCGACGATGCCGGACATGCGGTATACGACGACCAGGAAGATCATGATCAGGACGATGCCGATGGCAAAGGCCTTTTCGCTCTTAATCTTCGAGTCCTGGCCCAGGCTTGGCCCGATAGTCCGCACTTCCATGACCTTCAGCTTGACAGGCAATGCACCGGAACGGAGCAGGATGGCCAGATTTTTAGCTTCTTCCAGCGTCCGGCTGCCGGTGATGACGGCCTTGCCGCCGGTAATCGGTTCGTTGACGACAGGAGCCGTCAATACTTCGCCGTCCAGCAGGATGGCGATTTTATGGCCTACATTAGCCGCCGTCAAATCGGCGAACTTGTCGGCACCTTCATCGGTAAATTCAATGGCGACAACGTTCTGGTTGCCGTTTTCGATTTGTTCTTTCGCCGTCTTCAAATCCTTACCGGTCAGGCGCGTCGCGCCGCTTTCGTCTTTAAACTCCATGACGGCCGTCTTGCCGATCGTTTCGATGGCTTTTTCCGGATTCTTTTCGCCGGGCAGCTCAACGATGATGCGGCGGGCGCCTTCCTTCTGCACCAGCGGTTCCGTCAGGCCCATTTCATTGATACGCCGTTCGACGATAGAGACGGCGCGGTTCAGCGAGTCTTCCGTGACTGGCGCATCGGGCGTATCTTCCGCTTCCAGGACGATATGCGTGCCGCCCTGCAAATCCAGGCCCTGTTTAATCGAGTTGGCCAGCGGATAAATGAAGGTCAGGAACACGCCCAATATAATGGCGACCGCCCCAAAAAACTTTATCATATTACGGGTCCGCAACAGGTTTCCCTCCTCTTATAAATACAGTATTCTATACTATAAACGGCGGCGTTCCGCCGTCTGCTTCATCATGCTTCCCCAAGGCCCGGCCTTCGCCGGCCCATGCAAAAAGGCCATGAACCGGCCTGCCCAGAAATGGCGCAAAGCCGGTCATTCATGGCTTTTCAAAGGTGTTACTTCGCGTCCTGCGATTCTTCAGTTTTCTTTTCTTCAGCCGGAGCTGCTGTTTCAGCCTGTGCCGGTTCAGCAGCTTTCGGTTCTGCCGGCGTTGCGTCGGCCAGTTTGGCTTCCGCCCCTTTTTCTACAGGCTTCGGATCAGCTTTCTTTTCCGCCTTTTTGGATTTCTTCCCTTCCAACCGTTCCTGTTTTCCCAAGACTTGGTTGACAGCGTTGCGCGTAATCTTGATTTCTACCTTATCGGCTACGCGAATGACGAGATATTCGTCGTGAAGAGATACGATCGTGCCGTAAATACCTCCGGCAGTGATAATCTTAACTCCTGCTTTCAGGCTGTTCAGCATTTCCTGGCGCTGTTTCTGCTGCTTCTTCTGCGGACGCCAAAGCATGAAATAGAAAATGACTACCATGAGGATAATCGGCCAAAAGGCGTTTAACTGTTCCATCATGTCCACTGTATTCACCTCCAACATTTAGTGATATGGTATATATGCAAGATACGAAATATTATGCATCTTGATATCGCTTCCAAAATTCCTGCCGGAACTGGCGGAACGTGCCGTCCAGAATGGATTGGCGCATGTCGCGCATAAACTGCAGCAGGGAATACAAATTATGAATGCTGACTAAGCGGTACGCCAGCAGTTCTTCCGCTTTGAAGAGATGGCGGATATAGGCCCGCGTATAGTTGCGGCACGTGTAGCAGCCGCAGCCTTCTTCAATAGGCGAGAAATCCCTGGCGTATTTTGCATTGCGCACGGTCAGCCGGCCCGTATGGGTCATGGCCATGCCGTTGCGGGCTACGCGCGTCGGGAAGACGCAGTCGAACATATCTACGCCGCGGGCTACGCCCTCGACGAGGCAGTCCGGCGTACCGACGCCCATGAGGTACCGGGCTTTCGTCTGCGGCAGGTAGGGCGTCGTATGATCTAGTATATCATACATTATATCCTTAGATTCGCCAACACTCAAGCCGCCGATGCCATATCCGTCAAAATTCATGTCTACTAATTCTTCACAGCTCTTGCGGCGCAGGTCCGCGTACATGCCGCCCTGGACGATGCCGAACAAGCCCTGCGTATCGCTATGGTGGTGGTCCAGGCAGCGCTTGGCCCAGCGGCTCGTCCGCTCCGTCGAATGGAGGGTGTAGTCGTAATCCGAAGGGTACGGGATGCACTCGTCGAAGGCCATGGCGATATCGGAATTGAGAGCCATCTGCACGTCCATAGATACTTCAGGCGACAAAAATTTCTTCGAGCCGTCCAAATGGGAGCGGAAGGTTACGCCTTCTTCCGTAATCTTGCGCATCTGCCCCAAGCTGAATACTTGAAATCCGCCGCTGTCCGTCAGGATAGCCTGCTTCCAGTTCATAAACTTGTGCAGGCCGCCGGCTTCCTTGACCAGGTCTTCGCCGGGCCGCAGGAACAGGTGATACGTATTGCTCAGGATGACCTGGGCGCCCATGTCGTACAGCTCTTCCGGCGACAAGGTCTTGACCGTCGCCTGCGTGCCTACGGGCATAAACATAGGCGTCTTGAAGGTTCCGTGAGGAGTGCGCAGGATGCCGGCTCTGGCGCCGTCGCATTCGGCCTGCAGTTCGTAAGTAATAACCAACGTCGTGTCCTCCTATCGTATAAACATGGCGTCGCCGAAGCTGAAGAAACGGTATTTTTCCTGCACGGCAATTTCATACGCCTTTAATATTTTTTCTCTCGTAGACATAGCGCTGATGAGCATGAGGAGCGTCGACTCAGGCAGGTGGAAATTCGTGACCAGCGCGTCGACGATGTGGAAGGTGTAGCCGGGATAGATGAAGATATTCGTCCAGCCCGACCCGGCCTGCAGCACGCCCGTCGTACCGGCGCTTTCCAGCGTCCGTATGGACGTCGTGCCGACGGCTACGATGCGCCGTCCTTCGGCCTTGGCCCGGTTGATCGTCTGAGCCGCTTCCTCCGTAATGCTGTAAAATTCGCTGTGCATTTCGTGGTCTTCGATGTTTTCTTCTTCTACGGGGCGGAAGGTCCCCAAGCCGACGTGCAGCGTAACGAAGACCAGCTCAACGCCCTTAGCCTTGATGCGTTCCAGCAGCTCGTCCGTAAAGTGGAGCCCTGCCGTCGGCGCCGCCGCAGAGCCCCGTTCGCGGGCATATACGGTCTGGTATTCGTCGGGATCTTCCAGCTTTTCGTGAATGTACGGCGGCAGGGGCATTTCGCCGATCTTGTCGATAATATCGTCGAATACACCGTCATATTCAAATTTGACGATGCGGCCGCCGAAGTCCGTACGGTCCAGTATCTGGCAGGTCAGGCCTTCGGGAAATTCGATAACCGCCCCGGGCAGGGCCCGTTTTCCCGGCTTGACCAGCACTTCCCACGTATCCTCGCCGACGGGCGTCAGCAGCAGCACTTCGACCTTGCCGCCTGTCGGCGACTTTTTCCCATACAGGCGGGCCGGGATGACCCGGGAATCGTTAAATACCAGGACGTCGCCCTGATGGAGCTCGTCGATCAAATCGTAAAAATGCTTGTGTTCCACAGCCCCGCTCTGGCGGTCGTACAGCATGAGGCGGGCGTGATCCCGCTGCTCTGCCGGGTGCTGGGCAATCAATTCTTTTGGCAAATCATAATAAAAATCACTGAGTTTCAACGTACTGTCTCCTTAATCTATCTTGTCAAGCTTTACGCCCGTATAGTAATGCTGCAGTATCTTGCGGTACGTATTCTTGGCGTTTTTCTGTTCCTGGGCCATCTGGTATGCGCCGTACTGGCTCATCCCCAGGCCGTGGCCCCAGCCGAAGCCGTAAATCGTAATGGGCTTCTTGTCTTTAATTTTAAAGGTCATCTTGCGGGACGATTTTTTCTTATTATCTTTCTTACTGTCTTTCTGCTTCTTTTCCGCTCCCTGATAAATGTCAAACAAAGTGCTCTTAAGTCCCATGATGGACTGGAAGGCGTTGCCCGTCAGCCTGACGCTTCCCGACGAGCCCTGAATCGTCATGGACAGGACGCGGCCGGACACGCCGCGGTCGGACACGTCCATGGGCCGCTTGCCCAAGGGCGACAAGGTAATGGACTTTATCTTGCCAACATTTTTACCGGCTGCTTTCAGGTTCGCCGCCAGCTTTTCCGGCGTCGTCGTCACGGTCCAGCTGTAGGACGGCATCTTTTCGCTTCTATCGACGACGCCCCGCAGGTACGGCACGTAATTGCCCCACACGTTTTCGCTGTGTTCCGTCCAGCCGCCGGCAGTGGCGCAGAAAATCGCCTCGATGGGCTTGCCCTTATACGTCAGGATTTCGCCCTTCGTCGCGTCGACGGCGCTGATAATGGACGGCGATTCGCCGTTGATGCCGGCGTAAACCTGGCTGCGCGTGTCGTCGGTCATATCGAAGCCCTTGTTTCGGAAGGAGTTCTTATGATACACGGCGTAGGTCCGGGCCGCGACGGCCTGGGCTTTCAGCGCTTCGGAGCTCCACGACGGCGACATTTCCTTGCCGACGACGCCGTATAAATACTGCTCCAGGGGCACGACGTTGACTACGGTGATCCCCGAAGCCTTCGACGGCTGCATGCACTCGATGGAGCCGCGGTACGAATAGCCGTCGGTCAGCTTGACGACGCCCTTTTTCAAGGGCCGTACCGACACAGCCCCCTTGCTCTTCGAGCCGTTGACGACGAGGTCTTTTCCCTTGAGTTCCACCTTAACCGGTTTGTTCGCCCCTACCTTTTTCCACAAGGAACCGTTTTTATAAACGGCCGCCCCCTGGGTTCCGATGATGGACACGGATTTGCTTCCTTCACGGATGCCGATGCGCAGCGTCTGGTCCGAGCCGGCGCAGAAAGCCGTCGCCGTCAGGCAGACAAACAAGGCCGCCGCGGCGAGGACGCGAAGTAGTCGCGTTTTAATCATAGGTCTTCCCTCCTGTTAATGACGGAAAAATATATTCAGAATGAGGGTCAGCACGACGCTGATGATGAGGCAGGTTACGATGGGAAAATGAAAGGATACGTTTCCCTTCGTAAAATTCAAATCGCCGGGCAGGTTGCCTAGAAAACGGCTTACGCCGATGTGCTCCAGCGCCAGCCAGACAAAGCCGGCCGCAATAAACAACGCGCCGATTAAAATTAAGGTTTTCGCCATATATACCTCCTAAAACAACGAAGAGCCTTTGCCTTCCGACGGCGACGGCAGTCCCAGATGAGCGTAGGCCGCCTCCGTCACGACCCGTCCCCGCGGCGTGCGGTTCAAAAAGCCGAGCTGCATGAGGAAGGGTTCGTACACGTCTTCGACGGCGTCGACGGACTCGCTGATCGCCGCGGCGATCGTATCGAGGCCGACAGGGCCGCCGCCGAATTTTTCAATGATGACCTGCAAGACCCGCCGGTCCGTCCGGTCCAGGCCGCAGGCGTCGACCTCCAGCCGGTCCAAGGCTTTTCCGGCCAAAGCCGATGAAATCGTCTGCTCGCCGGCTACCTGGGCAAAATCGCGGACCCGCTTCAGCAGGCGGTTGGCAATTCGCGGTGTGCCCCGCGAGCGGCGCGCCACTTCCAACGCGCCGGCATCGTCGATTTCTACGTTTAAAATATCGGCAGTCCGCTTGATAATCAGCACCAGCTCTTCGGGCCGGTAAAATTCCAGCCGGCAGATGACGCCGAAGCGGTCGCGCAGCGGCGGCGCCAGACGGCCGACCTGGGTCGTCGCGCCGACGAGGGTAAAGGGCGGCAGGTCGATGCGCACCGACCGGGCGCTTGGCCCCTTGCCGATGACGATGTCCAGAGCATAGTCTTCCATCGCCGCGTACAGCACTTCTTCCACGCTGTGGGACAAGCGGTGTATTTCGTCGATAAACAGCAAGTCCCGCTCCTGCAAATTCGTCAGCAGAGCCGCCAAATCGCCGGGCCGCTCGATAGCCGGCCCCGACGTAATGCGCAGGTTGACGCCCAGCTCATTGGCGATGATGCCGGCCATCGTCGTCTTGCCCAGCCCAGGCGGGCCGTACAGCAGCACGTGATCCAGCGCTTCCTGCCGCAGCTTTGCCGCCTGGATAAAGACTTCCAAGTTCTGTTTAACCTTCTGTTGTCCTATATATTCTTTTAAATAGTGGGGACGCAGGCTGTACTGCCAGGAATCTCCCGCAATAGGGCCTGTCTCCACAATGCGATGCTCTTCCACGTCTTACCTCCTGCTTCCCAAGGCCTGCAATACGGCTTTCAGCAGTTCCTCTACGGTCCGGCACTGGCCGGCCTTGGCTTCGATAGCCGGAAGTACTTCCTGTGAGGAATAGCCCAGGCTGGTCAGCGCCGCCAAGGCGTCCGAGGCAATGCCCTGCGGTATGCCGTCCAGACCGCTGTTGTCGATAGCCGACGCGTCGTCTTCGACCGGGCCGATTTTATCGTGCAGCTCCAGCACGATGCGCTCCGCCGTTTTCTTGCCGATGCCGGGCATCTTCGTCAGTACCTTCATATTCTTCTGATGCACGGCCAGTCGGAACCCGTCAGGACTAGCGGCGCTCAGAATGCCTAAGGCCACCTTCGGGCCTACGCCGTTTACGCTGATCAGCAGCATGAACAAGTCGTATTCGTCCTGCGTGGCAAATCCATATAATACGATGGCGTCTTCGCGGACGCTCATATACGTAAACAAGGTGATTTCCCGATTCAGCACCAGTTTGTCCATCGTCGACGCCGGAATGGACACGCGGTAGCCGACGCCGTGGACGTCGACAAAACAGGAATCGCGGAATATATGCGTCACAATCCCCTTGACATACCCAATCATAACTGCACCGTCCTTTTCAAACGCTGCGAATGGCTGGAATAGATGGCGTAAATGGCCATCGCCAGCCCGTCGGCCGCATCGTCCGGCTTGATTTTCTCGCGAATGCCCAGCAGGCGCATGGTCATATCGATGACCTGCTCCTTCGTCGCCCGGCCGTAGCCCGTCACGCCCTGCTTTACCTGCAGCGGCGTAAATTCCAGCAAGGGAATGCCGGCCTGCTGCGCCGTCAGGAGAATGATGCCGCGGGCCTGACCGACCGTAATGGCCGTCGTGACGTTGCGGTTGAAAAACAGCTGTTCTACGCCGATAATATCGGGCTTGTACTTAGCGTACAGCTCGTTCAGCCCTTCAAAGATAGTCACGAGGCGTTCGCCGTCGCTGTGGTCCGGCGTCGTTTGAATCGTTCCGTATGTAACCGGTATGAGACGGCTTCCCTGGGCGTCGACGATGCCGAAGCCGCAGATGGCCGTTCCCGGGTCTATTCCCATGGCCCGCATGAATATCCTTCCTTTCACTACGCAAGCTGTACCGTTTATTATACCATGAATCGGCCTGCCCGTCATAGAGCTGCCGCCGCATTTTCCATGGCATTGCCAAAAAGAGCGCCCTTACGGACGCTCTTTTTATTTCATACTCTTATTCAGCTGTTGTGTTGTTAACAACCTGTTTGCCCTTATAGAAGCCGCAAGTGGGGCATACATGATGGGGCATTACTGCTTCGTGGCACTGCGGGCATTCAACGAAACCCGGCGCTGTCAGCTTCCAGTTTGCACGACGCATTTTCTGACGAGTCTGGGACAATCTGTTCTTTGGTACTGCCATGTTCTGCACCTCCTTAAACCATGGTACGTATTTTAGTGCTTTGATTTTAATAAATCCCCCAAGACGGCGAGTCTCGGGTCGATCCTGTCGGTAGGACAACTACAGGGTCCTTCATTCAGGTTTGCGCCGCACTGCGGGCACAGGCCCTTGCATTCAGGCTGGCACAACACCTTCATGGGCTCGCTGAGGATCAACGTTTCTCTAATTGTCTCCGTCAAATCGATGTATTCCCCGTTATAAGGCAATACGTCATCAGGAAGCTCTGCTTCCGTACCATAGACTTCAGACAGTGTTGCATTCCGATCCACCGATACCGGCATCAGACAGCGGCTGCATGCATACATGCCGGATGTACGAACTGTTCCTTTGACGACGATGTGCGTGCCATCGGACCAGAACGCGCCTTCCACAGCCACAACATGGTTTTTCCAAGGAAAAGCGTCTACATCACCTAAATCGGCAGCCGGCTTTTGAAAGGAAAAAGGAACTTTCCTTCCTTCCTCCTTTAGTGCTTCTTCGACTTGTAGTTTCATATTTCTACCTCGACTTTACTATTATATCTATCTGTAAATGCTTTGTCAATATATTTTTAGGGAATCGCCGGAAGGCCGGAAAAAGCCGGAATCCCGCCGTTCTGTCAGGGCTGTTTCCGTTCAGGGCCGATAAATTCCCGCAGGAGAGAATTGCTGGGAACGACGGACGCATCCAGCCCCTTGAAGGGGTTCAGGAATTTCAGCAGCCGCTGCGCTTCGGCATAATGGGAGCTTTCCTTGTCAATGGAGCGCAGCAGGGGCTCGGCGTAGGGCTTCAGCACGGACAGCTCGTACGGCAGAGCCGTGTTGAAAATCGTATCGGCATCTTCCTGATAGGGGTAAATATTCACTTCTTCGCCGCGGCGCACGTCGGCCCATATGTCCATCGTATCCAGAGGGCCGCGATTGCGGAACTGCTGGTCCCGTACCATGCGGCGGATAATCCGCGTGTCGGCCGTCGAAATGCGGTTGTGGTCGTTGATGCGGATCTGCGTCAGTACGCCCAGGGTGATCTTATATTTTTCGTACCGCGGCAGCATATACGTCAGCGAATCGTTCAGGGCATGGAGCCCTTCGACGACGATGGGCTGCTCCGGCTCCAGATGGACGGGCTTTTCGTCGAAATAGCGCTTGCCGCTCACGAAATCAAAGCGGGACAGGCAGACGTCGCGGCCCTGCTGCAGCTCGTCGATCTGCTGGTTAAACAAGGGGATGTCAATGGCCCGCAGGGATTCGAAATCGTAGCTGCCGTCGGGATTTTTCGGCGTGTCCTCGCGGTTGTAAAAGTAATCGTCCAGTGATATCTTGACGGGCCGCAGCCCTACGACGCGGAGCTGCGTCGTCAATCGCTTGCAGAACGTCGTCTTGCCCGCCGACGACGGGCCGGCGATGAGGATGACCTTGATCTTCGGCCGCTGGCGGACGATATAATCGGCAATTTCAGCCAGCTTTTTTTCCTGCAGCGCTTCGGCCATATCGACGATATCCTGAATCGTTTCGTCGGCAATATAGCGGTTTAAATCAGAAACATACTGACAGCGGACGATACGCCCCCATTCTTCTGCGTCTAAAAACAGACGGGCCATCTTGGGAATTTCCTTGTACGGCGGCAGCTCATTGGGATTATCTACCTTCGGCGTTTCCAAGATGACGCCCGGCGCGTAAGAACGCAGATTGAAGCAGGTCAAGTAGCCCATGCTCGGCAGCATAGGCCCCATGTAGTAATCGAAGACCTGGCCGCACTGATAGGTCATGACGTTCTTGAGGCCGACGTGACGCAGCAGCTCCGCTTCCCGTTCCATATGGCGGTTGCGGCACATGTCCATGGCCGTTTCCGCACTGAGGACGACTTGCGTAATAGGCTCGTCCTGGGCGACGATTTCCTGCATACGCCGCTTGATCGATTCGACGTCCCGATAGGTCACGGTATGGCCGATATCCAGCTCGCAGTACAGCGACTTGCGCAGGGCGTGCTTTACAAATACTTTTCCCTGCGGGTATAAATCACTGACAGCCCGCACGAGCAGCATGATGGCCGTGCGGACAAGGCATTGATTGCCTTCCAGCGTCGCCATAGAAAACCAGGATATATCCCCGTCTTCCCGCACCTTCGTCTGCAGGCCTACAAATTCATTATTATACAGGGCCGCCGCAATGCGTGGCTCCGCGTCGCCATAGTGCTCGGAGCAAAGCTGCAGCAGCGTCGTTCCTTCCTTGAGGGTATATGTCTTGCCGTTCGTCTTGTCATGCAGCGTAATCACAACTGGTCACATCCTTCCGTATAACGCTTGTTCTCTTAACTATATTCGAGAAAACCGACGTTTTTTCCTTTTTTTATGCTATAATGAGAGCCGTACCGCACTCTATGCAAAGAAGGAAATGGCTATGAAATTATCATCTATGCCCAAACCGGATATAAAAATACTGGCAGCCGCCGCTGCGGCCGCCGTCTGCATTGGCGCTGCCTGCCTGTCCTATGAAACGATATACAAGGCTACGCCGGAGTATTCATTTTCCCGCATCGTCGCCGCCGCTCAGGCAGGAGACGGCGAAACCCTGTCTCTTTCAGCGGACGAGAGCGCCTTGGCTGGGCAGCTGTTCGACAGCCTGATTCGCCGGCATCAAGGCCAAACGGCGGCGTCCCGCGCCCTGCTTTTGCCCGTGAAAGGCGAGTTCATCCACGCCTGCCAGACCATTCTCGCCGGCGATTCAGATGACGCTCAACTGGAAGCGGCGCGAAAGGTCATTACCGACACGGGAAACAAGGCGGGCCTGCTACTCCCCGCCTCGGGCTGGCGCTATGAATCATCGTCGTGGAGCCGCCAGGACGGCTCGGGCTACGCCCAGCTTACGGCCTCCTTTTATAACGATTCGCTGCAAGCGTCGATTCCCATTACCTTTCAGCTGGAAAAGGTATCGGCCCGCCAGTGGCACGTCGTCGCCTTTGCCGACCCGGACGCCGTCGTACAGGAATTGCAGCAGGCCTCTGAAGCAGCCTTGGCAGCGGCCAACCGGCCCGTTTCCCAGCGCATCGATTCCCTCGTCCAGATTACAAGCCTCTCCGCTTCCGTCGTTTGCGGCAGCACGGAGCAGGATACATACCTGCGCATCCAATACACGCCGAAGCTGTCCGCACAGGGCAAGGAAACCCTCCGGGAAGCCAAAGGCCGGTACGAGCTGCGCCGCGCCGACTCGACGGTCCTCTTCTCCGCGCCCATACGCATAGCCATCTACGCCGACGGCAAAGCTCATACCAGCCAGTTCCGGCTGAACGCCGCCGTTCCGGCCCAGGCCGAGCTGCTCCGCACGGCGACGCTGGAAGGATTGCAGAGCCGCATTTCCATTACCTCAGTCCAGCTGCAAGACGGCACGCGGCTCGAGCTGAAAGATTCGCTGACAAATTAACAAACGATAAAAAATCCGTATGGAACACGTCGTCCCATACGGATTTTTACGCAGTATGATGAAATAGTTAGCGGCAGACTTCGATGATCTTCGGCTTGGCGTTGATATCGTTCGTCAAGGACCGGTCAAACAGCTTGACGCCGACAACGCCGATAAGAAACCCGACGATACCGCCGACAATCGCAGCCTGCATGGCATCCATGCCTTGGGAAAGGCCAATCCAGTGACCGGCAACAGCTCCGAGACCGGCGACGATAAGGGGCATGATAAAGCAGACAAAGGCGCCGATGACGATGTTGACTTCCCGCACTTCAAATTTGACGTGCTGCCCTACTTCCGCGCCGATAGGATTCAGCGCCTTGACGACGATGTGTTCCGCGCCGGGACAAGCGCCGCAGGCCATGCAGTCCGAATGGCGGCCGACCTTTACTTCGGCAAGGCCGTCTTCTTCAATCGATAAGATCGTGCCTTCTTCTATTTTCATGATGATTCACTCCTTCTCCTATGTCACACCTGCATCATGCAGGCAGTACCATCAACGTATAGTAATTATCGTTTATATTATTATAGCATGGCTTGTCAACTCAATCAACACCATTATGGTGTAGTTTTGGAGTATCCTGATATATTCTCTCCGTGACGCACCATTTCAACTGTTATAATAACGGGTAATCTCCTATAAAAAAGAACGAGCCTCAGTCAATTTCCAAAAAGGAATCAACTGAAGCTCATTTTTTATTTCATGACCTTTTCCAGCAATGCCTGATAGCTGTCTACTACATCATAGACGACATTATTTCCGCTGATCGCTTTGAAATGTTCCCTAGCGCAGTGAATCTTTGATTCTTCAATTAAGCGCAGTTCCATAGACCGCATGGAACCTTTCGTTTCCGCTACAAAGTAGATATGTTTGACCGTCCCCTCATAAAAGGCAATAGCCCAATCAGGGTTATATTTTCCTACGGGCGTAGCAATGTAGAAGCTGTCCGGCAGCTTCACATAGACTGCCACATCGCTGTTCGTATCTAAATCAGCAGCAAAATCTCTTTCATTCGTAGAATCGTAGACGATATGGTCATAGAGATGACGCTGCGCCTTCATAGCATTCGCGCCTAGTTTGCCCTTGATAGTCGGTTCGGTGAAAATATCCGTATCATAGCGTTCATCGAGCATATGATAGGCAATGTGCTGAATGATCGCCGTAGCTTTTTCATCATTGATTAACCCCGCCGCCTTGATAATAAACTCTTCCGGGTTGTATCTAAACTGATCGAAGACAGACTTTTCAATCCCAGTTAGTATTTCCACAACGGCTTTCCTCGTCAGTCCTGTTTCGCCTACTAATTTTCCGACCAGGTCGTATTTCACGCTGCTGTTGGCATGAATCCGCTTGCTGCCGTTATACGTGTAGGACCGCGATTTTATGAAGGACTCGCCGCTGAGCAGTTCATCCTTGGACTTGATTTCCTCCATAGTTCCCGTTTCTACCTTGAAAAATATCTTAGGAACATGAAGATCCCTATTGAGAGCACTAATAGATTTCCGCACGAGTTCTTCCGTATCAAAATCTACGACGTAGACGGATTTAGAGCTGATTCGCTGCCAAAGGGCTTTAAACTCCGGCATAGCCAGCTTTTCCGGGTCCACTTGCAGCTCTACGTTTTTGTCGCGGGCATTTTCCGGCATCATGGCGCGGCTATCATAGACCGAATCAAGGATGTCGATGATCGCATCTCGGCAATCGGCAACTTCTTCTGCAACCTTGACGTCACCATTCGCTTTGTCAGTATAGTATTTATCAGTCAAACTACCGCGCTTAACATATCCATTGAAAATCAAATCCTCAAAGATAGCCGCCGCTGTATTTCCATCCACAACCTGTTCGTTGCCTCTTGCATCTACGATAACTTTATCTTTAAACAACTCGGCAGTTACCGCTACAGGCCGATCTGCGACGGCATCAGCCATCTCTGTTTGAAGTCCTTTGGCAAAGCTCTCGTAGCTTTCGCTGGCAATTACCGTAAGGATATTGACATTTTGAACGTCATTTCCTAACACGGCGGCATCCATGCGTTCTCCATCCTGATTGACGCACAAGCGCAGCCCCCGTCCCACTTCCTGACGCTTTCGTACCTCACTGCTGCTCTGCTTCAAGGTACAGATTTGGAAAACATTCGGATTATCCCAACCTTCCCGCAGTGCCGAATGAGAAAAGATAAACCGCACGGGAGACCGCTTCGGGTCGCGGTCGAGAAGCAATTCCTTGTTCTTCATAATCAAATCATACGCATCGATATCATCTGAGGTTCCCGCTTTCTTGTCGCTGAGCTTGCTGTCGGTCATCTTGCCCTTTTTATCGATAGAAAAATACCCGGCGTGCGTGTCATGAGCAGAAATGGCATCGAGGTATTTCATGTATTCCTCATCGCCGAACTCCCGTTGCATATGACCGATGATATCCTCGTATTCCTCTTCGAACATATCGGCATAGATGCCATTATACGGATTGCCTCCTTCGTCGTACTGCTTATACTTGGCAACCTCGTCGATGAAAAACAAGCTCAGTACCTTGATGCCCTTATGAAACAACTGGCGTTCCCGCTCAATGTGGGAAAGAATCGTCTCCCGAATCTGAATACGGCGCAGCTGGTCTTCGCTTACCTTGCCGACCACATCTCCGGCAAAGAGCTTGACCCCGTTTAAGAACTCCAGCGAGTTATCCCGCCCGTCGATGAATTTCACGACAAAGCCGTCCTTATATTCGTCCAGATTGCCGGAGTGGTCGTACAAATTAAAGCCGATGCCAACTTTCATCGTCTTTTTGCGAATAGCCGAAGCTCCTTTAAAATCAAATTCAATCGTCGCCGTCGGGTCTGCTTTCGAGAGGTTAATCCCTTCTAAATACACATATCCTTCCGTCGCCGTACTGCCACTCTCCGTAATACCTTTCACGGCAATTTTCTTTACCAATCGTTTATTGTACGCTTCCATAGCATCCAGACGATAGACCATATTGTAGATGCTGTCTGACTTATGCGTGGCAGAATAACGCAGCGTCAGCAATGGGTTGAATGTTCTCAGCCGTTCTTTCGTCTGCTTTCCCTCTACGCTTTGCGGCTCGTCGATGATCAGAATGGGATTCGTCTTGGCGATGATGTCAATAGGACGGCGGGAGCGAAACTCATCGAGTTTCATATAAATGCGCCGCGCGTTTTTGCCGCGGGCATTGAAGGCCTGCGAATTGATAATCATGACGTTGATCGAGCTGTCCGAAGCAAAGCGGTCGATCTCCGTAAGCTGGGCGGAATTGTAGATAAAGAAACGGATCTTCTTCTCGTACTCCGCGGCGAAATGGTCCTGCGTCACCTGAAAGGACTTATACACGCCTTCGCGGATAGCGATGCTCGGCACTACAACGATAAACTTGCTCCAACCATAGTGCTTATTCAGTTCGTACATGGTCTTGATATACGTATAGGTCTTACCTACGCCCGTTTCCATCTCAATGGTCAAATTGAACTTGCAGGACTCGGACGGTTCAATGCGCTCCGACGGTTTGATCTGATTCGCCCGCTGGATCTTTCGCAGACGTTCCAAAATCATCGCGTCGGAAAGTTCCGGCACGATGGGCTCGTTGCGCCAGCCCATAAACTCATCCGTGTCCAAAAGGGACAGCTGATAGTTGGAGCCCCTATCCATCATGTACGTAGGCGTGAGATAGGGCTGTCCGGCAAAGACGTCTACGACGGCTTTCGCCGCGTCTGCCTGAAATTTCTGATGTTTAAATTGCAGCCTCATTCGTCTTCGCCTCTACTCTCATCTGTTATTTGTTCTTGCAGCAGCTGTTGCAGCGCTTCTTTGCTCGGCAAAACAGTTTCGTATTTGCTGGCAAAAATCTGCGAGTTATCCTCCGGCAAAGTCATTTCGACGACAGCATTGTTCTTGTCCTTGCAGAGAATGATGCCGATAGTCGGGTTTTCATCGGCCAACTTCACCATGCGGTCATAATAATGCACATACATCTGCATCTGCCCAATATCCTGATGCTTCAGTTCCCCGATTTTCAGATCAAAAAGAACAAAGCAGCGCAGTAGCCGATTATAAAAAACCAAATCTACCATAAAATGCTCTTCGTCAAAGGTAAAGCGCTTCTGCCGCCCCATAAAAGCAAAGCCAGTTCCAAGCTCTAAGAGAAACTGCTGTAAATGGTTGATAATCCGGCTTTCCATCTCCGTTTCAGAATAAGACGGCGCCTCAGGCAATCCCAAAAACTCCAATATATACGGATCTTTCACGATATCCCGCGGCGTTTCTGCCTTCTGCCCCTCCAGCGCCAGCCGGTACACCTCTTTTTTGTCCGTACTAAGAAGCAGCCGTTCGTAGAGAGCGCTGTTAAACTGCCGTTTCAGCTCACTGAGACTCCAATCATTTTTGACAGACTCGATTTCATAAAAATGCCGTTCTTCAATATTGTCAATACGCATGAGCTTCAAATAATGCGACCAGCTCAGGTAAAATTTCCGTCCCGTGCTGACGGTAGGAAGGTTCTTAAATTGGTCAGATAGTGTCTGACCAATCTGGTCATTGGCGTAAGCAAGATAAAATTGCCTCATTTGCTTAAGGTTAGTAACGGAAAAGCCTTTCCCGTAAATCTTTGTCAAATACGCAGATAACTCTTTCAAAATCTGCTTCCCATATGCCGCGCGGTTCGCGCCGTGCTGTTCTTCCTCGACAATCATCCTGCCGATTTCAAAATAGGCGTATACCATGGAAAGATTGACAGCCGTCTTTGCGTTTTTTCGCGCTTTGGCAAGCACTTCAGAAACACCTTGCAGAAAATCCTGGTTAATCGTGGTAAGCTCCTTTTTATCCATTACTCCACACTCCAACCTTCACACTCATATAACTCTTACCCGCTTGGAAATATCGTTGGCATCTTCCGGCATATAGAGCTTGAAAATCTCGAATACGTTGATTTTCGCCGGGCTGTCGGCAAAGCCAGCGTCGCGGAACACGGCCCGCAAAGGCTTGCGCTTGGCGATTTCCTTTACGACGCTTTCAGGAATATTGTTATCAAAGCAAGCAATGAGGTCGCCGTCGTTGTAGATATGGACAGTACAGCCGTCGATTTGTTCAGACATATATGGCAAGGACAAGGGCAGGCCCCAATCCAGCAAGCAGCCAAACAACAAGTCGAGGTCGGTACGGTCTTCCTTGATATTAGAAACCATACCTGCCAAGGTATCCTGCGTGTAGTCGCCGGCGGCGTAATAGACATCTTTCATGTTGGAGTCGTCTAATTTAAGGACGCGAAAACCGACATCTAAATTCTGCGTAGTCAGCGGATTATCCGCCTTGATTTTCTCACCGGCGCGGCGAATGCGTTCTTTGCCAATGTCACAAATAGTAAATAAATTTTGTTTCTGGTATTCGCTATCCTCATCAGTTTTCTCCGGTAACTGAATCATAATAAACTTACGGTAGCTACCTTGTTCAAAATTTTCTTGTAAAACTGCATGAGCAGTGCTTGCTGATCCAGAAAAAAAATCCATGATAATGTCTCCATTATCAGTTGCCAATTCAATGATTCTTTGAATTAATTTAATTGGTTTTTTCCCATTCGGAAATTCTATATTTCCTTCTTTTGATAAATTATTATACTGAATATCATCCCAAAGTGTTGTAATCTTATCAAGGTAGAAATACTCACCGTTAATCTGTTCTACAGCATCAGATAAAAACATCATCATTCTTCGCTGCTCTCCCTTATAAAGGATTTCTATCTTTTTCCCAGCATTTTTCCCTTTTGAAGGAACATACTCTAATCCAATCATCGGATAATCAGCATTTTGAGTTTCCTTCATAACGGTTTTCCGAATGCTACTTTGAGCGTTTGTTGTTTGAAAAATTCTGTTGGCATATTTATTGTAAACTTCTTCCTCTGACATACCATTTATACGCGCAAAAGCAGAAATAGACATCGTTTTCAATACTTTATACCCATAATATCGCATTCCATTCGCTTTATCTTCTTTAATAAGTTCCTTACCACCTAATTCTGACATTACAGAAGTGTACTTCCAACTTTTACCTTCATTTTCGTAGCTTTTAATCCTATTAGATAGTTTTTCTTTGATATACACGGGATAGAATTGGAGAATCGATTTATTTTTCGCAAATACACCTATAAATTCAGTTGCATCTTTTAAACTTTTACCCTCAGAGCTTCCAGAAACGCCTCCAATTTTTGTTTTAACTGTGATAAGGTTAATAAAATTTTCATCTCCAAATACATCACTTGCAACCTTAATCATGCTATCAACTTCATTATCATCTATGGAGATGAAAATAACTCCATTATCAGATAACAAATTTCTCGCAAGCAACAATCGTGAATATATCATTGAACACCAAACAGAATGAAAGCGCGGATTGTTAATATTATTTTCTCTAAATAACATATTTCCGTTATCGTCAAAGAGTCCTATTTCTTCATCATAGGCTCCCTTGTCCATGATATAACTATCGGGGTACACAAATCTATCAGATCCAGTATTATACGGCGGGTCGATGTAGATCATCTTCACCTTGCCCAAATACGCTTCCTGCAACAGCTTGAGGACTTCCAGATTATCGCCTTCGATGTACAGGTTTTCCGTCGTGTCCCAATTCTTGCTTTCCTCTACACAAGGCCGCAAGGTCTTGCGGATAGGTTTGTTCGCTTCTACGATAGATGCCTTCTTGCCTACCCATGTAAATTCATAACACTCATCGCCGTCCACTACATCTGGCGAAAGCATCTGTTTTAGCATTTCAAAATTGATCCCGCGCTTGACCTGGCCGTCCTCACCGCGCATCTCCGTAATACAATTAGGAAACAAAGCTGCAATCTTCTCTATATTCCCAGCTGTTAAATCAGGAGTTTCAAACTTCATCTTCTCCATTAGGTACTTCCTCCTCTTTTAAACTATTACGTGGTTTTACGATACTCTCCAATTTGGTATATGGCTGCCTTTAGTACCTGAAAACAAATCATGGCTGTATGGTTATCAGGCGAAAATCGAGAAGCCATTTGTTGATATGGATGGATATAATTTCTAAAATCTCGAACCACATGACTGAACTTTTTAACATCTTGTTTCAAAATTCCAATTTCCGCCGCAGCATCAATCAGGTTACTTAGTTTCCATTCGGGGAATGACTTCACTTTTTTGTCTGCATCTTTGGGAGCACACTTCGCTTGGTTAAACTGTCGAGGATATGAACTTGCAATCCCTAATAAGATTCCCTCTAAAATACTGCCAATCATAAAGATAGCTGCCAATGATGCCTCTGTTCTGATACAAGCTTCGACTTCACATAGACGGCATTTAATAATCTCATCGATATTGACATCCAATTGAAGATTATCTACATTAACATCAAAATCCTGCTTCAAAAAATCTTCTTCCTGCATTTTTGAAGATGTTTTTTCCGATTTGGGTATGATAATCTTATCAAGCCGCTTGAAAGTTATAATCTCATTATCCCTGATAACTTGCCATTTATCGAAAGCCATATACTGATTAAATTCTTCAATAAGTTGATCTAGTTCATCAATTTTCCCAATGAAATCAATAACTGCAAATGCCATTTTGATGCACTCATCTAATCTAGGTGTTCCATTGATTTCCTGAAGTTTATCATATGTATATCCCTTCCTTGATGGAAATCCCTGTCCGTAATACTCATCATGAAAACCAAGTTGATTAAAAAAAGAAACAAGTTCACGACCTGAACGGTAGTGGGCAATTTCGTCCCCGTTTATTATATTCCTTAACACTTTAAGCGTTTTATTGCTTAGTTGCATTTCAGAGTATTCAGCTCCTTTCTCATTCTCTTCAATTCTGCATTCATTTCCATTCGTCTATTAAGCTGCTTTTCCTTTCTCATCTTACTTTCCAATGCCGCAATCTGCTTTTCAAGGTGCCGCCGCTTTTTATCGCGCTCTACGGAAGCTTGTAAGCTTTCCTCCGAATCTGTTTGCAAAGTGTCTCCGGCAACTTGACGCATGAGGTTTTCATAAACGGCATCCATGTTCAGCCCATCTATGCCAAATTGCAGCTCTTTTTCCGGCCCCCAATCGGTATGATAATATTGGCTCACCTTGAAGGCATTGCTGCCGGAACCAGCCGCTTCCTTGTAGCCTATCCAAACCTGGGCTTTCCCCTCACAGGTCAGAACGAAAAGGATATGATAGGGAATTTCCCTGTCGATCTGGCGAAGCACCGCCTCATCGAGGTGCGGAGATTTCAGCTGCACTTCAAGGACTTCTATTTCGGTCACAGCCTCTCCTGCCGCTACGTTCAACGTCGTTGCCGCCAGTTTATTGCGCCAATAGATGAGATGAATTTGTTCTATAAAAATCCGTTTCAATGAGGAACCGATATCGATGTGCTCATAAAACTTCTGCTTTGGTATTCGTTTGTTAAACTCAGTAGAAGCAGGAAACCCAAACATGGAAAATCCCCTTTCTTATTTCACCACTAAGAAACAAATCAGTTCAAAATCATCCAATCCCGATATCGTCGAAAGCAAAGCCGTCGTGCCGCCGCTTTTAAACAGGCTGTCGATATCGCTTTCCTCTTTGGCATCCATAATAGAATTGATTGCCTCAGAAAGCAGCTCAGAGACTTCGCTCATATTGCGCCCGTCATCGGTTTCCTCATTAAAGTTTCTGCACAACGCCATTATCGGCTCGCTTTTGCCGCGGCAGAGCAGACGCATCGTATCCAACAACTTTTTCGGATTCAGGTAATCGCAGACAATTTCCCCTTCTTCGCTGATATATACCATATAAAATGGATGGATGCGGTTGCGATTATCGATGTTCACGCTGTCATTGATATTCCGCAAGACAAAGATTACCCCCACCGGGAGGTCTTCTGTTTTGCCGACAACGGTATGCAGACCCTTCGGGGCCGTCTCAAGATCGTCGTGGCGCTTCATGTATTCCAGCAGATCCAGCCGGAACTCATTGAGTCCCAAGTCCATAATCGAGATGCCGCTGGTCATATCTTCGAGGTCTACGACTTCCTCTTGCAACCGTTTAAGCTGAGCCCGGCGATATTCAAGATCCCCTTTTTCTTCGGCGTTGATAAGGTCATCATCTCCGGTAGAAGTCATGACCGAAATCTTCATGCGAGTCTCGACACGGCTTTTCAAATTGATGTATTCATCTAAGTCCATGTCCGGCCAGAAATTAACGAGCTGAATCGTTTCGTTTTTGCTGCCAATGCGGTCGATGCGCCCAAACCGTTGAATAATGCGTACAGGGTTCCAATGAATATCGTAGTTGATCAAATAATCGCAGTCTTGTAAGTTCTGCCCTTCAGATATGCAATCCGTAGCAATGAGAATATCCAATTCGTCCGAACTATTGGGCATCAAAACAGATTTCCCCTTAGATATAGGAGAAAAGCAGGTCAACACGGTATTGAGGTCGGCGCGGAGCTTTGGAATAGTAGTCTTACCGTCTACGTTACCCGTGATTTCCGCGGTTTCCAAACCGAATTTCTCCTTTGCAAACTTGCTGACCTTTGCATAAAGATAATCGGCAGTATCAGAAAAGGCGGTAAAAATGATGAGTTTCCGATTTGCAGGATTTATGGGATGTTCAACCTTCTTTTGGATCAGTTTTAACAACGTTTGCAGTTTTGCATCATGCTCCGGCGTAATGTCCGCTACCATCAGAGACAACAGTCCCAGATTTTCTGCGTCCTTTTCCAATTCCCGCTTCCACGAAACATAATCCATATCGGCAAGGTCGATTTTGACTTTCTTCCCGACAGAGAAAAAGTCCGTATTTTGGTCGTCGTAATCAAAATCATCACTGTCTGAAATCTCCGTCAGTTTGAGAATGCAGTTGCCAGCCTGATAGTCTTCAATCGTTTTCATCGTATCTTCAATCAGCTTTTTGATGCGGTCAATCGTCAGGCGGAAAGAATAGACCGAGCTTTCCAGCCGTTTGAGAAGATTAATGCTCATCAGCCGGCGGATGCCTTCTTCGCGCCCTTGCTGCGTAAGACTCGTCCCTTGGTGGTGCGTCACGTCAAGATATTTCTCAAGCCGCGAAGGCATAATATAGTTCGATGGCGTATAAATCGACAAATTCAGCGACATGAGCAATGTGTAAATGTCATTGTAGTTGACAGCATCGTTCAGATCAGTTAAGCAAGGGCGCAGGGAAATCGGCGGAAGCCGCTTGGGAAATTTGCCAACATCGGCAGTATTGTAATACGTTTCAATGTGCTTCCGGGAACGGGCAATCGTCACGCTGTCCAGCAATTCAAAAAAGTCGAAATCCAGCGTTTGAAGCAGCGCCTCAGTAGTACGTTCTTCAACGGAAAGTTTGACCCATCGATTGAACGCTTTCTGCGCTTGACGGAAGATTTCGTCGATTCCCTTCGTCGTAGCCAGCTTTTTATTGATTTGCGCGGCATCGCCTTCATAGGCAAGAGCAAGCTGATTTTTCAAATCAATGAACTTGTTGTTGACCGGCGTGGCGGAAAGCATCAGGACTTTTGTCCGTACGCCTGCCCGAACCACTTTATTGAGCAGTTTCAAATAGCGGTTTTCTTTTGCCGCTTCGCCGGATACTTCGCCGCCGTTGCGGAAATTATGGCTTTCGTCAATCACGACGAGGTCATAATTGCCCCAATTCAGGCGCTCAAGGTCAATGCCATTGGACTGCCCGTGTTCACGCGAGAGGTCCGTATGATACAGCACATCATAGCGCAGCCGATCTTCTGCAATAGGGTTGTTGACATAATTTCCCTTATACGTATTCCAGTTTTCAGAAAGCTTCTTAGGGCACAGGACCAGAACTGACTTATTGCGGTTCTCATAATATTTAATGACGGCAAGAGCCGTAAAAGTTTTACCAAGACCAACGCTATCAGCCAAAATACAGCCGTTGAACTTTTCCAATTTATTGATAATAGCGAGGACGGCATCGCGCTGAAAATCGTAAAGCATCCCCCAGACTTTGCTCTCTTTAAATCCCGTAGCCTCGTTGGGCAGCTCGTCTTCTGAAATATCGTCTAAAAATTCGTTGAAAATATTATACAAAGCAAAGAAATAGATATATTCCGGCGCGTTTTCACGGTACGCTGCCGTAATACTTTCGATGACGATGTCCGTAACATCTTGAAGGCGTTTCTTATCATTCCAAAGCTGCTCGAAAAGATTGATAAAGTACTTTCCGTTCTCATAGCTTTCTGTTTTCTGCACAGAGTAATATGCATTATTTCCGCGTTCGCAGCCAAGATCCACCGTAGTAAAGCCACTGATGGGCATATAGCTGCTTTCATCTACCGTCATGAACCCCATCATCTGCTCTTGCGTGACATTCGATTTAAAAGTCACCTTTCTTCTAATCCAATCGGCACATTCTTTAGCTATGGCCTTTTGCGTCAACTCATTGCGAAGCTTTACTTCAAATTCCGTGCCATAAAGGCTGCGTTCTCTTGAAATGCGGGGAATATAAAATTCGCGCTGGGCTTTTGGCGTCTTTTCCGTTACAAAGGTCGGAGACGTAAAGATAAAGCGCAGTTCGTCTATCCCTTCCAGCTGTTTTTTGAGCTCCTGGTAAGCATAGATAGAAAAACAAGCTGCGGCAATCGAAAGCTTGCTTCCCTTATGAATAACCATCTGTAAATCGCCTTTGATAGTAGTATGGATATTATTGATTATCTGCATGTCTTTGCCTCATGTTAGACTGGTTTTCTTATATTTTCCACTTTTGACTCTTGCATCGGCAGGCTTCAATTCGTCGTCTGGAATCGCCCATTGATTGCCGATTTTTACCGCGCCAGGGATGCGCTTTTCGCTGCACAATATCTGTATGCGCCGCGTAGAGATGCCCCACTTTTGGGCAGTTTGCGTCACGGATAAATATTTCATTAGGCCATCTCCTGCTCCAAAAAAATCGTCTTGATATTTCACTGCATGTATAAACTTATCATTAATAATTATAATCGTAATAGCGAATAAAATCAAACGATGACTAGACCAATAGTTTCTCTCCTCAGCGCTCTTACTACAATCAAATACATGGTTCGGCTAAAATACTATCTATCTACATTTCTGTCTCATTCGTTTACTTTTCAGGTTTCAAACAGGCATAACAAAATCCCCTAGTTCTGCTAGAGGTCACTGAAGCCGCATATAGAATTTTTTATTACTTACTGCACCAATAGCATGACAAAATGGGCTCCCACAGTAACATCTCACCGTGGGAGCCCATTATCATGCATTCTGCATATTCTTTTACTAAATCGTCAGCTTTCAACCTTCGGCAAATCGAGGGTCGTGCAGATACGGCCTTGGCGCTTGCCGATGGTGTCGATAAATTCTTCAGCCTTCTGCGCGTCCGTTTCAATGCCTGTGGCAACTTTTACGAGGCCTTTCAGGTATTCCCAGTCCGTATACATTCTGGCCATGACGGTCGACGCTTCCTGGTTGCCGCCGCCGTGGAGGGCCATAGCCGTCCAGTTGGAGCCGCGTACCATGTGTTCGATGAAGCGGCTGGCCCGCAGACGATCGAAGGCGTTGTATTTCGGGTTTCCCGGGTTGAAGGCTCTCTGGCACAGTTCGCCGACTTCGGGATTTCTCATATCCAGTTCGGACGGAGCCGTTTCGCCGAAGCCCGCCAGGATGTCGCGGGCGTACCGAACGGCGTCGAAGGGAATCTTCGTGCAGGTGTATTTGCACGTATGGGACATGAGCGGGTTGGGAATCCAGAAGCCGCTGGGATGCTGGAATCCTTCTACACCCGAAGCAATGGACAGGCCGTAAACCGTTTCAGCAGTCATTGCCATTTCCGTGAGCTTCGTCCGGATATGACCGGCTTTCTGCACGCCGACCATATCGGCCAACAGACTTGCCGCGCCGCAAAGAGCCGAGCATCCGCCGGCCTTGCAGCCGCCGGCCGTCAATCTGTGGACTGCCGTGAAGTAGCTCAGGAGCCGTCCTACATACTGCGTTTCGCCGCAGAGGAATACTCTTTCATTCGGTACGAATACGTGATCGAAGTATACGAGCGCCTGATGGTCGGCATACTGTTTGCCCAAGTCGATGCCTTCGATATCGCCTTCGACTTCGAAGAAGCGTTTATCCTGAGGCGTACGGCCCAAGACAAAGGTCAGTCCCGGCGTATCGGCAGGAACGGCGCAGGCGACGGCAAAGTCCTTGTCTTCCGGCTTCATGTTCGTCGTCGGGACGATGACGATTTCATGAGCGAAGAGGATACCCGTCTGGTTGCACTTGAACCCGCTGATGACGATGCCGTCTTCGCGGACTTCGTCGACATGGACGTAGGAATCGCGGTCAGCCTGCGCATGAGGCGGCGCCGTCCGCAGCCCTTTGACGTCCGTTACCGTAACGGTACAGGTCAAGTCGTTCTGCTGTACGTATTTCAGGAAATTCATGAAGCGTTCAAAATAGTTGGTACCCAAGTCGTGGTCCATGTCGTAGCACGCAGGGCCTAATCCGGCAAATGCTTCCGAGCCGGTGCAGCGGTGCGTACAGCAACCGATAACTTCAGCCAGCGCTCTGGCAGCTCTGGTCTTGCGGTTCGCGTCTTCTGCCGAACGGAGGGGAGCGTTGTAAATACTGACCCGTTCGTCGAGCATATGGGACGGAACAGTAATCAGATCCTGCCAGTCCGGGCGATGCTGCAGTTCGTAGATCTTGGAGATGGCGTTAAAGCTGGCCGCCAAGGGCGGATAGGTCGTAACGTCTTCAATTTTCTCTCCCAGGAACCATACGTTCATCGGTTTTCTGGCGCGAATGCTGTCTTGGAATTGTTGTTTAGTCATTAACATACCAAACCCCTCCTTCGCTGGACTCATATTTCATACACTATCCTATACCTGATGGGTCTTTCACAAATATATATGAAATAAATATGCCAAATATTAAAAAGACATAAATGGCGTAATTATCGAAATAAAAAAACATATCGGCATCCAGCATGATGTACATTTACATCGCCTGTATGCCGATATGCCTGCCCCTTATTGCCAATGCAATAGCTATACCGCCTTCGTCAAACCGATGCATTTTTACATCATTAGTATGCTATGTTGCATCGTTTTTATCATCTTCATGGGAGCCAACGCCCCACTTTTTCATTTTCCTCACGACCGTCGACTGGTCTATCTGCAGTGCCTTAGCCATAGCCCGCGTCGAGCGGTATTCCCGGTATGCCTGCGTCAAAAGCTCCTTTTCCATTTCTTCTACGGCCCGCTTCCACGGCACGAGACGCTGCACCTTGACAGCCGCCCCGGAATCCTCGCCCGTTCCCTTGCCGACAAAATGGCTGGGCGTCAGCTTGTTTTCCGACGGCAGGACGATCATCGTCTCGACGGCGTTTTCCAGCTCGCGGATATTGCCCGGCCAGTCCTGACGCATGAGGAAACGGTACAGTTCCGGAGAAATCTCCTTTTCCTTGCCGTACTTTTCATTGAAATACTTCAGGAAATAGTTGACCAGGGGAATGATGTCCTCGCGCCGCTCCCGCAGCGGCGGAATATGGATATGGATGACGTTGAGACGGTAATACAAGTCCTGCCGGAACGTCCCCTGGCAGACCATGCTCCACAAGTCCTTATTCGTCGCCGCAATCAGGCGGACGTCTACCTTGACCGGCTTGGCAGCGCCGATGCGCTGCACTTCCTTTTCCTGTATGACGCGGAGCAGCTTGACCTGTGCCGCCAGGCTGAGCTCGCCCACCTCGTCCAGAAGCAGCGTCCCCTTGTTGGCCAGCTCGAAAAAACCGACCTTGCCCTGCCGCCGCGCGCCTGTAAAGGCACCGCTTTCGTAGCCGAACAGCTCCGACTCGAATAAGGTATCGGGAATGGCGCCGCAGTTTATCTTGATGAAGGGCTTATCCTTTCGCCGGCTCGTGTGATAAATTTCGTTGACGACGACTTCCTTCCCCGTCCCCGACTCGCCCGTAATCAATACGACGGACTCGACGTCGGCGACGACGTGCACCAGATGAAGTATCTTCCTCATGGCCGGGCTGTGGGCCACGATGGGACCGCCGCTGCCGTTGAACAAGGATATTTCCCGCATATAGCTCTTCGTATACAGCCGCTGCTCTTCCAGCTTTTTGCGCAGCGTATTGAGAGCCGACATGTCCTGTATGCTGATGACGATAGTTTTGAGGCGGTGCTGCCGGTCGAATATGGGCGCGCCGGTGCACAAGAGCTCCTTCTGTTTGTACGTTCCCGACACGACGATGCGTTTAGGATCTTCGTTCATCTTGCGTATCAGTTCGCCGCAGACGGAATGCTCCCGGTCGAATATTTCCATAGAGCGGCCCAAGACGTCGCGCCGCTTGATGCCGAAGGTCGTTTCCAAGGCCTTGTTGACCCGGATGATGACGCCGTTTTTATCGGCCACGACGATGCCGTCGGCGACGACCTCCAAAATAGCGTCGATTTCTTCCAGTACGTCTATGACGTTGTCCAATTCCTGGGCGGAGCACCGCTCTTTCCCCGATATATGGGCGACGATAATGCTGCCCTGCCGCTGACCGGCCTGGGTCCAGGGCAGGAGATGGCAGATAATCATGCCCCCCTCTACTGCGACGGCAAAGCGCCCCTGCCCATGTACGACGTCGATTTGCGCCTCCAGCGCGCCGATAAGCTCATCCTCCGTCACGCCTAATTCCGCCTTGAGCTCGTCAGCCGCTCCATTGCGGTATACGGCGCGGCCGTCTGTATGGACGATAAAAATCGCGCAGTAAATAGAATTCAGTATTGCGTCAAAGTCTGCATATCGGCGAAACGCCGCCTCTCCGTTCATGCCGTCCCCCTCCTTTTTCTCCTTATTGTACACTATTTTCCCGCCCTTTGCCTACTCTTTCCGCCTATGCAAAAACCAGCCTCCCCCTAGTGGGGAAAGACTGGTTTCTCTTGCGCCTATTATTTTAAGAAGCCCTGGATGATCATTTCTTCCGCTTCTTCTGCCGTAAGGCCTAACGTCATGAGCTTGGTCAGCTGTTCGCCGGCAATCTTGCCGATAGCCGCTTCGTGAATCAGGGCCGCGTCCGTATCGTTGGCCGTCAGCTCAGGAATCGCCGAAATCTTGGCGTCGTCCATGATGATGGAGTCGCAGGCCGAATGGCCGTGGCACTGGGCATTGCCGATGACCTTGGCCCGGAAAATCTGATGGGACGTGCCGCGGGCGACGGCGCGGGATACGACGTCCGTGCTGGAATCCTTGCCGTTCAGTTCGACTTCAAATTCCGTTTCGGCAAACTGCGCGCCGTCGGTCATGAGCTTTTCCTTGACGATAAACGTCGCGCTGGCTGCCAAATCAGCCTTCGTGACGCGCTTCGTCGAGTCGACGCCCTTGATCTGCGTCGTTTCCATTTCCATATAGCTGCCTTCTTCCATATGGACGATGGTTTCCGGATTCATGATCTTCTGGCCCTTGCCGTCTCCGTCGCCGTAGTGCTTTTCTACGTAGCGTACGCGGGCGTTTTTGCCGATATGGAAGGTATGAATGCCGTCGTGCTGCGAGCCGTCGTCGCTGCCGCAGTGGATGCCGCAGCCGGCGACGATGACGACGTCAGCCCCTTCTCCGACGTAAAAATCATTGTATACGACGTCCTTGAGGCCGGCCTGGCTCAGGACGACGGGAATGTGCACAGCTTCGTGCTGCGTTTCCGGCTTAATATACACGTTGATGCCCGGACGGTCCTTCTGCGGCTCGATTTCGATATGAGCCGTCGAAGCGCGGCCGACGCTCTGGCCGTTCGAGCGGATATTATATGCGCCTTCAGGAATGCCATGCAAATCGGCGATGACTTCCAGCAAATGTTCTTGATACTTATCCATCAGTCTTCCTCCTTATAAAACTTGCAGTTTCCTACGACGTCCATCAATTCGGGAAGAACTTCTTCCTTCGTGCCGACCTTGCGGACCGTGCCGTCAGCAATGAGGACGATTTCATCGGCAATGTTGAGAATGCGTTCCTGATGGGAAATGATGAGAATCGACTGCTTCTGATCGTGCATTCTTTCAAATACCTTGATGAGTTTATGGAAGCTCCACAAGTCGATACCTGCTTCCGGTTCGTCAAAAATAGCCAGCTCCGTGTTCTTGCGGGCTACAATCGTAGCAATTTCAATGCGCTTCAATTCGCCGCCAGACAAAGACGCGTCCACTTCACGATTGATGTAGTTTTCCGCGCAAAGGCCGACTTCGGACAGGTATTGACAGACGACGCATTTGTCGAGTTTCTTATTGCCCGCCGCCAGACAGAGCAGGTCCATGACGGTGATGCCCTTGAAGCGCACAGGCTGCTGGAAAGCGTAGCCGATGCCGTTCTGGGCCCGCTTCGTAATGTCCCAGTCCGTAATGTCCTGGCCGTTGAAGAAAATCTGGCCGCTCGTCGGCTTTTCAATGCCGGCGATTAATTTAGCCAGCGTCGATTTGCCGCCGCCGTTCGGGCCGGTAATGACGACGAATTTCTGTTCGTCGATGACCAGATTGATATCTTTTAAAATTTCCTTTGTATTTTTCGTACCATTTTCGTCGGGAACGGAAAACGATACATGGCGTAATTCTAACATGTATTCTTTCACTCCTTTAATGGTTAGGACTGACTTTCGTCATTCATACAGTAGTATATCATACTAATATGGTGATGTATACATAAAAAAATATAAAATTCCGGATAAAATTGTTTCTCCACCCCGGCAGATAAAAAATAATTCCCTGCAGCTGATTCACTGTACCAACTGCAGGGAATTCCCAGAACAAAGGAGCTTATATGTCAGGATAAAATTACGCTTTTACCATGCGGCGAGACACGCCGAGAATGCGCACGCTGTTCAATACGACGGCCAGCGTCGCTGTATTGTGGATGACTGCGGCCCATAAGGGGCTGATACGCCCCAGCGCGCCGAGAAGCATAGCCGCTGAATTGACGACAATCGTCGCCGTAAAATTCTGATTGATGACCTTCATGGTCTGCCGGCCAATCTTCAATGCATCATACAATTTTCCCGGATCTTCGGAGCGAATCGTAATAGCTGCCGATTCAGCCGCTATATCCGTCTTGTTGCCGCCCAGGCTGACGCCGATATCGGCAAAGGCCAGTGCCGGCGCGTCGTTGATGCCGTCGCCGACCATCATGACGCTGCCCCGCTTCTGCAGCTTCATGACGTAATTAGCCTTATCTTCCGGCAGTATTTCAGCATGATAGGAATCAATGTCCATTTCGCGGGCCACTTCTGCCGCCACTTCCTTGGAATCGCCAGTCAGCATGATGACTTCGTCTACACCGATGCGGCGCATTTGATTGAGGGTTTTCTTCATAGCCGGGCGAACCGGGTCTTCAATCGTCAGGCAGCCGATATACTGCTTGTCCCGCGCGACAAACAGCAGATTTTTTCCCCATGACTTGTCGCTTTTTTCCGGCATGCCCTGCACGCCTTCTTCCTGCATGAAGCGGCGGCTTCCGACGAGGACGTCGCCGCCGGCAAAGTCTTCAAAGGGAGGCACGGAGGCCCTCATGCCGCGGGCTACAACCGTTTCGGACATATCGTGATGCGGTACGTCCCAGCCGTGAGCCTTGACGTATTTCTGCACCGCTACGGCCAGCGGATGAACGGAGTGCATTTCCGCCGACGCAGCCAGTAAAATCATTTCCTTTTCGCCTACGCCGGGAACCGTAGAAATATGGGCAATCTGCGGTACGCCCATGGTAATCGTGCCGGTCTTATCGAGGACAACCGTATCGATATCGGCCAGATTTTCGATGTAGTTGCCGCCTTTAATGAGAATCCCCTTGCGGGCCGCCATGCCGATGGCCGCAGAAATGGCCGTCGCCGTCGACAGCTTCAGGCCGCAGGAGAAGTCGATGAACAGCAGGTTCAGCACGCGCTGCCAGTCCTTCGTCGCACCATAGACAATAGCCGCGCCGATAAAGGAAATAGGAACGAGCATATTGGCCATCTTATCGGCAAAATTCTGCACTGGCGCGCGGCGGGTCTGCGCCTCTTCGACCAAGTGGATAATCTGGGCCAGCGACGTATCGGCGCCGACCTTTTCGACCTTGACGACGAGGTCTCCGGCCTCGATGACGCTGCCGGCATATACAAAGGTCCCGGGCTGCTTGATAGCCGGATTCGATTCGCCCGTAATGGAGGCCTGATTGACTGCCGCATTCCCGCCGACGACTTTCCCGTCCACACAGATCTTTTCGCCCAGATGGACGGCAATCGTATCGCCTACCTTCAGTGAGTCGACAGGGACCTTTCGTTCCCGGCCATTTTCCACGAGCCATACGTCCCGCTGATCCAGCTTCAAGAGGCCCGAAATCTGGCGGCGCGCCCGTTCGGCAGCATATTCCGTCAGCATTTCCGCTCCATTGGAAAGGGCCAGCAAGGTCAGGCTCGATTCGGGCTTGCCAGCCAGGACGGACGCGGCCACAGCCGTAGCGGTCAGCGTATCGGCATTAGCCTGCTTGTCCCGGATAACGCCCATGACGCCGTTCTGGATAAACCGCCGGGCGATAAATAAGGTAAACAAGCGCCGGAACAGGAGAATGCCGTCGTAAAATTCCGGATTCGTTTTGCGTAAAATATTCATGGCGATAAAGCCGCCGACAGAAATAATGGCTTCGCGCCGGTATGCCGCTACGTCCCATTCTTTTTTATCTTCCTTAGCTTTTCCGTATTTCTGCTCAAAGGAGCGGACCAACATGCGGATAATCCGCAGATCCACCTTCCCCTGGTAGTATATGGTCAGCTTTTGCTCGTCAGACGAGGCGGCAGCCACGCCGGGAATCTGGCGCAGCTTGACGCTCAGGATAGAGCGCATGCGCAGGGGCAGCACGCTGTGAAGCGGCAGGGTACAACACGTATACATCTTATCTCCGCCCCCTCATCAGCGACGTAGCCCACCACAGCATCTGCGGTCCCGACGGGCGCTGATTCTGGCCGATCATCTTGCGCATGCCCCGCACGGCCAAAAAGAGAGACAAGAGGGAACGCAAATCAAAGACGTTGGCCGTCTTCTGCGATACGGCAGAATTCAAGAAATTCAGCGTCTCATACAGCACATCCGTATAAGCCGACGCAGCCGTTTTCGTCTGCACAGGCGCCGGCACATACGGCGGAGCCGGAACAGCGGGAAAAATACGTTCCCCTAAATAACGTTCCAACGCATCCAGAGCCCCTTCATTATCCGAGCATACCAGAATACTCCCTGTCGCCGCATTGACTTCCACGCGCCGCGCCGCCGGCAAACTGCCGAGAGCCTGCTGCAGAAGCTCGGCCAGGGGCTGATTCTGCACTAATGCGGCAGCCCGATATCGGCGTCGGCCCCGTGTAGAAGATACACAGGCAAAAGCCGGTATATTCGGTCTGACAGGCGCGGCAGGCATAGCCGGAGCCGCATAGGGAGGATTGGCAGCCTGTTTTCCCATTCCCTTGCCCCTTCCTCCGGCCGGAGAAAATCCGCCGCCGGACACCATGTTATGAATCGCCTTTCCGATAGAAGCTCCCAACATAAATCCGGAAGCATAAGACATAATCAACCTCTCCTTTCCGCATGGTTCATGATATACTGTTCCACCCGGGCCAATTCGGCATTGCTCCGCAGCGCCTGCGGCCTGTACAAAATCAGCACGGAACCGGTAACAATATTGATTTCTACCTTATCAATTTCCCTATAGCTGGCCACATAGGCATATATCTTTCCGGCCAGCTCCGCATTGCCGACCAGCTTGCGGCTGTACAAGCGGATGCGCCCCGGAAGATACGATGAAATGCGCACAGCGCGGATGATAAAATCCCATTTCGATACAGGAAGCACGTGAGTAAGCCGTCCCTTCTTATCAATGATTACCAGTGTAAAAAAGACCGTCACCGCCATGGCGACAGTCTTTTCTATAACGCTTCTTATTTTGCCGCTGCTTCCTGCGCCGCAATCAAGTCTTCCAATTCTTCTTTTTGACGCTGTAATTCAGCCAAAGGCACATCGGCCGTAACCGTCCCGGCTGCCGGCTGCTGCAGGGCCAACAGCTGCTGCTCCCGCTCCGTAAGCAGTTTATACCCAAATACACCGGCAACGACGCCAATACCTAAGCCAATCCAAAAATCGCTGTTCTGAAACATAGCCAACCTCTCCTTCGTAAATAGAAACTGATACTTATTACTCATTTATTATATATCAAATGAAGGCTGATGTAAATATTTTTGATAATAATTATTTTATTTAATATTGAAATTTGAACAAAAAAATGGAGAGTCCCTTTTGGTACTCTCCATTTCACGCATCCATTTATTTTGTCATCAAATCTTTCAAATACTTCCGGAAGGGCTCTCCCAAATCGGGACGGCGCAGGGCGTACTCGACCGTCGCCTTTAAAAAGCCCAGCTTGTCGCCTACATCGTAGCGTTTGCCTTCAAAGCAGTAGGCGTATACGGCTTCGCGCGACGCCATAGTCTGAATCGCGTCAGTCAGCTGGATTTCGCCGCCCTTGCCCGGCTCGGTGCGGGCCAGCACTTCAAAGACGTCGGGCGTAATGATGTAACGGCCCAGGACGGCCGTACGGCTCGGCGCTTCTTCGACAGACGGCTTTTCAATCATATTCGTAACCCGCAGGACATTCTTTCCTTCGACGGGAACGCCGGCTACGATTCCATAGGACGATACTTTCTCCAAGGGCACTTCCTGGCAGCCCAAAATCGTCGCGCCCAAGTCGTTATAAATGTCGATCATCTGGCGCAGAGCCGGGTTCGTTTCGTTGTATACGACGTCGTCGCCGAGAAGGACGGCAAAGGGTTCGTCGTCGATAAAGGACCGGGCGCACAAGATAGCGTCGCCTAAGCCGCGCATGTGCTTCTGCCGGATGTAGTGGATGTTGATTTCCGAAATACTGCGGACCATCTTCAGCAGCGACTCCTGCCCGTGGCTTTCCAAATGCATTTCCAGGCCCGGATTCGTATCAAAATGGTCCTCGATGGCCCGCTTGGCGTGGCCGCTGATGATCAGGATTTCTTCGATGCCGCTCTGCAGGGCTTCCTCTACAATATATTGAATTGTCGGCTTATCGACGATAGGCAGCATTTCCTTCGGCGTAGCCTTCGTCGCCGGCAAAAAACGGGTGCCGAAGCCGGCAGCCGGTATGACGGCCTTGCGAATTTTCTTCATAGCAGATCCTCCTTATTCAAACCAGCGGGACAAATCGAATTCTTCGCCGATCTGTTCCTTGATATATCCCTGCGCTAAATACAAGCCTAAGAGCGACAAGGTGGAAATGCGCAGCATCGTGCTGTCCCAAATGTCGCCCAAATCGGCCAGTACCGGCGAAATATCTTCCATAATATCCAGGGCTTCTTCGCCGCCGAAGCCGGCAGGCCGTTTTTTCGCCAGCCGCAGCAGCTGCGACTGCATGGCCCTGTCGGAAATACCGGCCAGGCGGAAGAACCGCGTCGCCATGCTTTCGTCGATCATAGCCAGCTTCACCAGGGGCGAATTGAAGGAACGGACGATATATTCCGCCGGCATGGGCGTTCCCTTCAGCACCTTGCGCAGTTCCTCTTCCGTAAAGCCGCGGTAGCGGAACAAGAGCGGATACGAATCAGCCAGGATTTCAGCAAAGTGCGTTTCCTTGCCTTCAAAAGCCGTGCAGTGGAGATAATCGAGCTGCTGGTAATAGGGGCGTTCCGTCGGGAATCCGTCGAGGAAGGGCAGTACGTACTTGTCGATGTACTGGCCGAAGGTTTCGGCGTCGACGTTGTGGGAATTGCGCGAATACAGGAACAGCAGCAGGACAGACAGTATCTTATAGTGGTTGTCCGACAGATAAGGCATGATTTTCAAGGCGTCAACGGCGACGAGATGGCGCGTCGAAACGGGTGAGCCCTGCACGATATCGGCAAAGGCCTGCAATGCCATCGCCGCGACGTAATCCTTCGGATGGGCCACGTAGGCCTTCTGCACGTTCTGCAGCGCTTCCTGGGCCAGCAGCGACGACAGGGCTTTCTTTCGTTCGCCGTCGGAGTGGCAGCCGATGCGGCGGAAGGCCGCCGCCGTAATCGAAGCAGCCTGCGCTTTCATATCCTCGGTCACCATGCCGAATTGACGCAGGAAATGAGCCGTGCATTGGGACATAAAGGGCGAATCGGCTTCGGGAGCCGCTTCCCAAATAGACGGCCGGCCGGCCATTGGCGCAGCTTTCGCCGCCGAGCGGGACAGGTCGTTGCCCCAGGGGCTCTTCTGCTGCTTCGTCTCGTTGCCGGCGTCAGTATGCGTATGCTGCCGTACCGGCGGCATGACGGCCGTTTCGTCGCTTGCCGGGGCCGCGCCGGTCTGACGCACGGCATCAGACAAGCGGCCTGCGTCGAACATAACTGTTTCGTCTGCCGCAGCAGCCGTTTCTTCCTGCTTTCTGCGCAGCTCGGCCGGACTGATGACCTGCGTTTCGTCGGAGACGCTTTTGGCGGCAGCCTTGGCCGTTTCAGCCATGACTTCCTGCACGATGCGGCGTCCCGGCCGCGCCGCGGCTTCGCCCTGCGATTTCGCCTCTAAATCGGCGGCTACGACGGCGGCCATATCGGCCAAGGCGGCGCGGGGAGCCTCTTCGTCTTCCCGTTCTCCCTCAGACCGTTCAGCGGCTTTGGCGCTCCGCAATGTTTCAGCCATGTCTTTCTTCTTGGCTTCTTCTTCCTTCGCCTTGTGAGCCGCAGCTTCTTCTTTATCGATTTTATCCATGGCTTCTAATATTTCTTCGCGCGACAATACCTGTGTCGCGTCGAGATGTTCCTGCTTCTTAGCCGGACGATGCGGTTCTTCGTATACGATTTTTCCGTCGCGGCGTACGGCTTCTCCCTTCGTCGTCACGAAGGCCGTTTCGTCGGGATTTTCCTGACGCTCCCGCACGGTTACGTTAGAAATGCGAGGAATGGGCGCCGTATCTTCCCTGACGGGCTGCTGCGGCTGCGCCGAGCGTCTTTTTTCCGCCTCGTCATACCCGAGGAACGACTTGCCCTGGCCAGGCCGTTCGGACGCGGCGCGGCTGTGGCGGTTCTTTCCTTTTTTCTCTTCCTTTTCCGAGCTGCCGCCGGAAAATAAAATATAGCATACTACAAAAAAGACAACTGCAATGCCAGCTACAATAGCATATGGTAACAAATTTGCCATATCAACCTCTCCTCTATCTTGCTCTATCAAATATCTTTCCCTATTGTATCATACTGCATCTATTTTAGCACTAGCCTATTTAGGATGAAGCCCCATGAATTTAGGAAGCTATCGCCGTTGGACAAAGACCGCCGGGAACGGTATACTATGGGTATACTGCACAAAGGAGGCGGGCCGTCATGCCCCATGAAATAAACCATTCGTACAAAGCCGTTATCTTCGATATGGACGGCACGGTTCTCGATACGTTGTCCGAACTGACTCATAGTCTAAATCATATATTCAGGCTCCACCAGATGCCGGAGCTCCCTCCGCAGGAGGTGCGCCTCTGCCTGGGCTACGGCTATACGGGATTGATCGAGCGGGCCGCTCCGTCCGTGCCGGCCGACGAGCAGGCCCTGTTAGCGGAAGAGTTCAAGCAATATTACAGCGCCCACTGCCAAGGCAATACCCGTCCCTACGACGGCGTCGCAGACATGCTGGCAGCGCTGCGGAACGGCGGATACAAGACGGCCATCGTTTCCAACAAAGGACAAGGCGCCGTATCGCTCCTCCACGACGAATTCTTCCGCCAGCTCGTCGATTTCTCCATAGGCGAATCGCCGCAGTACCGCAAAAAGCCTGCGCCGGACATGATAGAAAAAGCCCTGCACCTCTTGAACTGCCGGCCCGAGCAGGCCGTCTACGTCGGCGATTCGGAAGTAGATAAGGAAACGGCGGACAACGCCGGCTTGACGTCGGTCCTCGTTACCTGGGGCTTTCGGGACACGTCCTTTTTAGAAAGCCTTCATCCCGATTACCTCGTCCATTCCTGCCAAGAGCTGACTGAACTCTTTCTCCCCAACGCATAAAAACCGACCCTTTGACGTTAAACCTGAAACTCTGACGTTGAAGGGTCGGTTCATTTTATTTCTTTTTTAATTCATTACATCGTTTTCCACATAAGCGATAGCGTTGGACGTCGCCTGGTCTACGAGGGGCGAATAGCTGATATTGTCGTGACGGCGGCCGCGGCGGTCCACGTCGTAGCCTTCGCCGTCATCGCTGCGATTTTCCTGCACATGGACAGCCTTTCCCGGAGCAGCCAGGGTTTCAATGCGGATAACACCTGCGCCCACCCGTTCGGTCAACGCCTTGAGGGTCTGCTCGCTCACCGGGCGGCGGACCGTGATGACGACCTGTTCGTTGACGTAATCAGGAATGGAGCCGACGTAGATCTGTACGCCTTCCGTCCGTACGATCGTATTGACGGCGCTGTTCAGAATGCGGTCGTAGTCGCTCCGGCTCAAGCGGACGCGGCGAATAGACACGGCGTCGGCGCGAGTCACTTCATGTTCAATGCGGTCTTCCAAATACCGGCCTGGGCTGCCTTTTATACCTAACACGAGGGTGTTGCCTTCCCAGTACATCGTCCCATACCGGAAATAGGCCACGGCCGAGCCATATTCAGCGTTAAGGCATTTCATGACCTGCATTTCCACCTGCACATGGGATACGTAGTCTTCGTCCGAATGGAGCAGGCGGTATATGACCTCGGCCGCTTCCATGCGGGTAATGCCGTCTTTCGGACGGAAATAGTTATCGTCGGGCACCATGATATTCTTGCTGTGCAGCACCTGAACGGCCGTCAGCTCAGCCGGCGATACGTCGCTTTCATCGGCGTATGATTCCACTTCACCGTCGGCGTCCGCCAGGCGGCAGTACTGCAGATACCGGTACAGGACGCCGGCAAATTCTTCCCGCGTCACTTCTTTATCCGGCTGGAACGAGCCGTCTTCATAGCCCGTCAAAATGCCCTGGGCCGCTACGGCCGCCATGGCGTCGGCAGCCCGTCCCGGCTGGACGTCCTTAAACTCCGGATTCGCTAACGGCATATTGGCAGCAGCGTTGTAAATGAGCTGGGCCAAATCGCCGCGAGTCAACACGGTATTCGGATGAAACTGATCGCCCGTAACGAAGGTCAGGCACTGCGTATCGTACAAGTAGTCGACGGCAGCCCGCTGGGGCAATGTGTTCAAGTCCGTATACGGCGCTTCTGCCGAAGCAGCGCCTGCGGATAGTATAGCGGCGGCGCCTAAAACCGCCGCCAAGGCTCTATATTTCATGCAAATGTCTCCTTTTGCGACAATATTTACTGAACTACGATGCGCAGCGCGCCGCCGAGGGCGTCGTCCAGGTTGGCCCGCGTTTCTTCCGAAATGGACTGTACGGTGAGGACGACTTTTTCATTGAGATAGTCGACGTCGGTCTTGACGACGGCATCTGTAGCTTCCGTAGCTCTGTATACTTCTTCGGCTTTTGACATCATCTTCTTATAGTCGTCATAGCTGTATTTAGCCGTCTGTACGTATACGACGTTTTTCGGTATGGTCTTATCCGCCGCCAGGACGCTTTCCAGTTCGTCTTTATTCTTCTGCGTCTTCACGCCGATGTGGAGGGTATCGCCCTGCCAGTACATAATACCGTCGCCGGCAAATTTCTTAATCGAACCGTAGGCTTCCGTAATATCCTTAAATACCTTCGTTTCCAGGGACGCTTCCTCCGGCGTTGCTTCCGGCGCCGCCGCCTGAGCCGAATCGGCAGTCATGACGATGCGGTACAATACGTTGACCGCTTCGCCGCGGGTAACGTATTCCTTCGGATTGAAGACGTTGTTGGAGCCCGTCATATAGCCTGCCGCGCCCATTGCGTTGACGGCTTCCTTAGCCCACGGAGAAATCTTGGCTTCGTCGGCGAAGGGGACGGTCTGCTCGCCCGTCGTCGCCATGCCCTTGTAGCTCATGTAATTATAAGCGATGACGGCGAATTCTTCCCGCGTAATGTTCTGCGTCGGCCGGAAGGTGCCGTTGCTGTAGCCGCTCATAATCTGCTTATCGACAAGAGAGGAAATGGCCCGTTCAGACCAGCGGCCCTTGACGTCCTTAAAGTCCGTCGTCACCGCCGCCGAATCTTCGCCGATCATGTTGTTGATAATCGCCGCGATGCCTTCGCGGGTAATATCCTCATTCGGGCGGAATTTTCCGTCTGTGCCGCTGACATAATGGCGGTCATAGAAATACTGTACGGCCGCTTTTCCCCAGTAATTGTCGATGTCCGTCAGCTGCGACGCATTATTTGCCGCAAAGGCGGCCGTGCTGAGGCCGGCAGCCAAGGCAGCTGTTATGAAAACTTTCGCATATTTTCTCATCGTGCATCTCTCCTGTCCATACTATATAGTTCACAGCATCGCTGTATACGTTATTCTCATATCTTTTTTATTTTATCACACTCAAAACGAATAGGGAATAGGCCGTCCTTGGCCAATCAGTATTCCCGGAAGGCCTCTTTGATCTCCTGGATATTCCTCGTTTTGAGCAGGGTCAGCTGCAGCAGGATCTTCGCCTTCTGCGGCGTCAGCGTATCGGCGCAGATCGTGCCCTCGTATTCAGCGATAGGTGTAACGGCCCCGCCCAGGGTCCGGCTGGCCCGCACGACGACGAGGCCCTCTTTCATTGCCTTCTGCAGGGACTGCCATACGGCTCCGGGCATGCGGCCGTGGCCAAAGCCGGCCAGCACGAGGCCGCAGACGTCCTGCGGGACGAGGGAGTCTATCCAGCGTTCCATGCCAACATAGGCGTAGGCGACGGCGACGGGCGGCAGGGCGGCACAGCCGCTGCAGGACAAGCCGGACTCATAGGTATGGCGGCGCAGCGGGGCTTGATAAAACATGGGCATTCCGTCCTGCATCAGTCCTATATAGCCGAGCTGACGGCTTTTAAAGGTGTCGACGTGAGTCGTATCGGTCTTTTCTACAAACCGGGCGCTGCAAATCGTCCCGTTCATGACGATGACGACGCCGTAACGGCCCGTTTCGGCCTGGGCCGCCGCCTGCACGGCTTCCAGCAGATTTAAGGGACCGTCGGCGCTGATAGCCGTCGCCGGACGCATGGAGCCGACGAAGACGACGGGCTTTTCCGTATGGACGGCCAGATTCAGAAAATACGCCGTTTCTTCCATCGTATCGGTGCCGTGGGTAACGACGATACCGTCTACGTCGTCCCTGCCGGCCAGCTCCTGCACCCGGGCGGCCAAGGCCAGCCACAGCCCTTCGCTCATATCAGAGCTGTCTATGCTGCAGAATTGCTCGCCCCGAATCCGGGCGTACTGATGAACGGCAGGCACAGCCTGCAGCACTTCATCTATCGTCGCCGCGCCGGCAGTATATCCCGTCAAATCTTCTTCCGACGCAGCCTTTCCGGCAATCGTCCCGCCGCAGGCTACGATGTATATATTAGGCAAAGCCATACACTAGTTCCTCCAATCATCTCTATATGAAAAAAGACCGGCATCGCACAGACGCCCAGTCTTTTCCCTTATTCAGTTTCTTTTCTCAAGCCGGCTATTTCACGGGAACAGCCAGCGCTTCATCCAGCCATTGTACGGCGTCGCCCATCATATTCGTCGTCACGAAATGACCCAGACCGTCGTACGTCCCGTAGCGGCTGATAACCTGGCTGTCTTTCGCCAGCTTCTCCATATACAGCTCCTGGGCTTTATTGTCGACGACGTCGTCGGCGCCGCCGTTGAGCGCCAGGACGGAGCGGCCGACCAGCTTATGCGTATAGGCGTAGGGGTCCATGGCCTGAATCTGCATGGCCAGCACGCGGTAGCTTCTCGGCTTTTCAATGTGCAGCGCCGCCCGGAACCGGCGGTCCGATTCATCCCACCAGCCGGAGCCGTTCAGGGCTACGGCCGTACGGAATTCGGTATAGTGGGTCATGACGCCCAAGGCCGTAAAGGCCCCCATAGAATGGCCCATGACGGCGCACGGCACATGCCGCCGCCACTTGCGTATGTACTTGATGATCGACGGCGCTTCGCGGATGTTTTGAAAAATCGTCTGCCAAAATTCACCGTACGACGCAGGGCTGTTGTAGTCGATGGGGCCACGCTCGCCGTGGTTTACGGCTTCGGGAATGAGCACGTCGTATCCGTAAGCTGCCAGTAGATGGCCGCGGACGGACTGATATTCCTTCTGCGACGTCCAGCCGTGATAAAACAGCACGACGCCTTTCGGCATATCGCCGCAGGTGATCTGCAGGGCCGGAATGCCGTCTATATTAATTCGAGTTTCTCGTATCATATCCTATCCTCACTTTGTCTCATTATGTCCGATGGAGGGCCTTAGCGCCGGTTGCGGCGGCGAGCCAATGGCGGCTGCAGCAGCTCTTCCCATACGAGGCCGGCGTAAAGATCCCGTGCTTCGGGCGTCAAGCCGCTCCACGGTTCTGTTTTTGTCTTGGCCAGCCGGACCGGCGCGGCCGATTTGGGCTGAGGCGGCAGCGACGCGGCGTATGCCGCCAGCTGCGCCGCAGCGGCAGGAATGGCAGCGGCTGGTTCTTCTGCCGGCGCCTTGACCTTTCGCGACCGTATAGGAACGCGGCGCGGCGCCGTTCGGACCGGTTCCGGTTCTTTCTTAGCCGGCGCAGGCGGCTGCGGTTTCTCTGCCGGCGGGGTCTGACGCTTCGGATAACGCCGCTTTTTACGCATGGCGTCGGGCAGAGAAAACAGGATAATCATAATAATGGGTATGACGTAATTTAAGAGGCTGCCGTCGAATATATCCATGGTATCACCTGCTTATTCTTCCGCCTCAGACGTAAATCCGCCTTTATGGCCTTCGTCCTTCGCCGGCGCCGGCTTCGCCTTGGGGATGCCGGCCTGGGCCACAGCCGAGCGCATTTCCGTATCAGCCATGATATTTTTCATATTATAGTAGTCCATCACGCCAAGCGTTCCGTCCCGCAGGGCCTGAGCCAAGGCCAAGGGAACTTCCGCCTGTGCTTCGACGACTTTGGCCTGCATTTCCTGGGTGTAAGCCTGCATTTCCTGCTCCTTCGCTACAGCCATGGCCCGCCGTTCTTCTGCTTTAGCCTGGGCAATCTGCTTATCCGCTTCCGCCTGATCCGTCTGGAGACGCGCGCCGATGTTGCGGCCTACGTCGACGTCGGCAATATCGATAGACAGGATTTCAAAGGCCGTACCGGCGTCAAGGCCCTTGTTCAGCACGGTCTTGGAAATTTCATCGGGATTTTCCAGCACCTGCGAATGGTCGCTGGCCGAGCCGACGCTGGTAACGATACCTTCGCCGACGCGGGCGATAACCGTAGCTTCGCCGGCACCGCCGACGAGGCGGTCGATATTGGCCCGGACCGTAACGCGGGCCCGTACTTTCAGCTCAATGCCGTTTTGGGCGACAGCCGAAATAAAGGGCGTTTCAATGACTTTAGGGTTGACGCTCATCTGCACGGCTTCCAGTACGTCGCGGCCGGCCAAATCGATAGCGCAGGCCCGTTCAAAGGTCAGGGCCATCGTAGCCCGGTGAGCCGCAATGAGGGCGTCGACGACGCGGTCTACGTCGCCGCCGGCCAGATAATGGGCTTCCAGCTGGTTGGCATTGACGTTGAGGCCCGCTTTATTCGCCTTGACCAGCGGCAGGATAATCTTCGACGGCACGACGCGGCGCAGGCGCATGCCGATGAGATTGACGATGCCGACGGACACGCCGGCAGCCATGGCCGAAATCCACAAGCCGATGGGCACGAAGTGCAGAAACAGGGATATGGCCACAATGGCTATGACGATGACGATAATCGGTACGGCAAGAACTGATAATATGGACATAAGGTACCTCCTTTACTCGCTGCGTTTGGGAACCGGCTCGACGACGACGCGCGTTCCTTCTACTTCTACGACGCGCACTTCTACGTCCCTCTCGATGAACGAGCCTGCCGATACGGCGTCGACTCGCTCCTTGCCGATGCGGATGGTGCCGGCCGGCCGTAAAATAGTAATGGTTTTTCCCCGCTGATACAGGTACTTGCTCTTATCAGACTGGGACGAATAGCCTTTCTCCTTCGTCGACTGCGTCGTCAGCATGAACTTCGCCGCCAGCCGGCTCTTCGGCAGACGCTTGCCGACAAAATAAAACAAAACTAAAGACAAGACGGTTCCGCCGGCTAAAATGTAGACAGAATCTATAGTCGCCCCCAGCGTATAAAATAAGCTGCCGAAGAGCAGCAGCACGCCCAGGACGCCGAAAATCCCCATGCCGGGAGACAGGATTTCCATCCCGACGAAGAACAGGCTGCCGATAAACGCGCCTAAGACGATCAGGCTGTCGCCCAGGGAATCCTCGCCGGATAAGAACAGCAGGCCGCCTAAGACGATGGCCGTGATGATGCCTACGCCGATGCCGGCCGTCTTGATTTCTACGAAAATCGCCATCAGGATGAGGGCGATGACGACCATGCGGACGTACTCGTTCTGCAGGATGCCGATGATGCTGTCCTTCCAGCTCTTTTCTTCATACTGCACCGACGCGTCGCCCAGGCTGAACAACTTCAGCGCCTCTTCCGGCGAATTGGCCGTCCCTTCGGAAATGCCGAGCTCTTTGGCCTGTCCGTCTGACAAAGATAATATTTCGCCGGGCTCGGCGTAATCGGGATAGCCGTGAGTCTTGTCGACCATGGCTTCGGCTACACGGGGATTATGGCCCATATGGGAAGCCGTCGCGCTGAATTCCGATTTCATAGCGGCGATATTTTTCTCCGTATTGGGAATCGGCTCGGCTGCGCCGATGCTGCTTCCCGGAGCCATGACGATGTGGCGGCACGATAAGGCGATGAGAGCGCCTGCCGACCAGGCCCGCGACTTGACGAAGGCAATCGTCGGCAAGGACGTGCTCCGCAGCATATCCCGTATTTTCAGGGCGCTGTCCGCCCTGCCGCCCATGGTGTCGATAGACACGACAACGGCCGTATCGCCCGACTCTTCTGCCAGTTCCAGGCCACGCCGCACAAGAGCGGCCTGGCTCCCGTCAATTTCACCGGAAATGACGATAGCCCGCACCGAATCGGCCGCCTGAACAGACGGCAGCGCAGCCGCCGAACATAATATAATGAACCATCCAAGTACAACTAACCAAATGCGCCGCACTGCACTCATAGGCACCTCCTTGTATCACTCCTCACCTTCCGGCACGTCGACGCACCGGAAATATCCGGCCTGCCGCAGCGTATGCAGCTCTTCCTGCGACAATGAATGAGCCGCCTGCTTTTCCAATTCCTCTATCGGCTTGGCTTCCATGGCGCGGACACGCTCCGCCACGGCCTCGTATACGGCGGCCGGCTTATTTTCTTTCATCCATTCCAGCATATGATCCAGCCACTTCCGGCACGACCACGATTCGTCGCCGTGATTATGGCCGCGCAGGATCTGTACCTGTTCCTTTTCCGGAATTTGAGATAAAAACCAGTTCCATTTTTCCCGAGCAATCACATAGCGGTACATGGCGTCCACATCGCGCAGATGCCGTTCATGCAGCTCTAATGTATATCTCGACCAAAATAAACTGAGCGTCATAAGGACTACCTCCACTTACTAAAGTATATTTGCCTTATTTATTATACGTTTCCACACTCGGCAGGTAAATACCTTCTTTTTCAAAAAAATTTCCCGCCGAAATGCATATACTATATGTATCAGCATATGATCCTTATTATACTAAATATACAACTTGTATCGCAAAATATTTTTATAAAAAAATAAGGCTTGCCGATCGAAAATCGGTAAACCTTATTTTCTATTTCTTTAAACTCTTGTCAGCCTGAATGATTCATTTCATCCAGGGACAAGGAAAAACTCGGCGCGTAGTCGGCCAAGAACATATCGACTTCCGGCATGCCCAGCTGTTCCAGCCGTGCCTTCAGCGACGAGAAGGCCTCGGCAAACTCGCGGTTTCCCGCCGCCAGTTCCTGCCGGCATTTCAAATACGCGCTCAGCGTATCGGCCGCCTTGACGAAGGGCCACGCCGGATCCTCCTCGGCGCTGCAGATGAGCGGCTTGTAATGGGCCTGCAGTTCCTCCGGCAGCGTCTGAACCAGCTTTTCCTGGGCCATGGCCTCTACGTCGCCGTAGGTACGGCGCATCTTTTCGTTGAAATATTTCACCGGCGTCGGCATATCTCCCGTAAAGATTTCCGCTGCGTCATGATACAGAGCCAACACGGCCGCCTGCTTCGGGTCCGTCCGGCCGCCGAAATGCAGGTTGCTGAGAAGGCAGAGATGATAGGCAATCATAGCCGTCTGCAGCGTATGCTCCTGGATGTTTTCTTCCTGCGTGTTGTGCATCAGGCTCCAGCGGCGAATGAATTTCATCCGCGCCAGGAGCGCAAAGAAATGGCTCATGACGGCCTCTTATTTCCGGTTCAGGCCCATAGCGCGGACGACTTTTTCGTACGTTTCGCTGGCCTTGGCATGGGCTTTCGCCGCGCCTTTGTCGAGAATTTCGTCCAGTTCCGGGTCGTTGACCAGCTGGGCGTAGCGGGCCTGAATCGGCTCGAGGGCGGCGATTACGGCTTCGGCCACGTCTTTCTTGAACGCGCCGTAGCCCTTGCCGGCATACGCTGCTTCGACTTCTTCATGAGTATGATCCGTCACGGCCGAGAAAATTTCAATCAGGTTGGAAATGCCCGGCTTGTTTTCCCTGTCGTAGTGGACGGAGTTTTCGCTGTCCGTCTGGGCCCGCTTGATTTTCTTTTCAATGGCCTTCGGTTCATCGAGCAGATAAATCGTCGCCGTCGTATTGTCGTCGGACTTGCTCATCTTCTTCGTCGGTTCCTGGAGGCTCATGACGCGCGTGCCGTCGTGTCCCAGGTAAATATCGGGAATCGTAAATACTTCGCCGTACAGGCGGTTGAAGCGCTGCGCCAGGTCGCGGGTAATTTCCATATGCTGCTTCTGGTCATCGCCGACGGGTACGTAATTGGTCTGATACAAGAGAATATCCGCAGCCATGAGAGGCGGGTAGACGAGCAGGCCGGCAGGAATCGAATCGCCCCGCTTCGCCGCCTTATCCTTGTACTGGGTCATGCGTTCCAGCTCGCCTACGTAAGACTGGGTCATCATAATCCAGCCCAGCAGGGCGTGTTCCGGCACTTCGGACTGTACGAACAGCGTAGATTTTTCCGGGTCGAGGCCCGATGCGATGTAAATAGCCGCCAGAGCCCGCGTCCGTTCATGGAGAAGCTTCGGGTCCTGGGGCACCGTAATGGCGTGCTGGTTGACGACGCAGTAATAGCATTCGTTGCCGTCCTGCATCTTCGAAAAATTGCGCAGGGCGCCTAAATAATTTCCCAATGTAAGATTGCCGCTCGGCTGAATGCCGGAAAAAATAATCGACATAGTATCATCCTCCTCAAATTCAACACATTGCTATGCTATAAAAAAAATCCTTCCATCCCTCTATGATAGGGACGAAAGGAAAGACGTTTCCGCGGTACCACCCTGGTTGGCAAGCTGCCCGGCTCATACGCGCACGTTTCATGCGCTCTTCCTCATAACGGCGGAAGTCCCGGCGGCGCCTACTCGTCGTTCAGACCGCATCTCCCGGGCCCATTCCCGCCTGCGTCCTCATGCCGGCCTTCCACTGCCGCCGGCTCGCTGCAAAGGGTGCCGCAAGGGTACTTACTCCCGTTCATCGACATTCTCTATTACGTTCAATATTGTATATCCTGCACATCCCCTTGTCAAGCGCCGCAGCAGCACCGATTTAAGGGCATGCCATGCCTCCATCGTATTTCTTGCCATAAAAGGCAAGCATTAGACATGATCAGATTTAAAACCTATAATGTAATTAGTAAGAATACCTTATGTTAAAGGTCTTGACTTAAAGCAAACTCCATGTGATATGATAAAGTTCATCTCAGGATATACACCGCAAGGAGGGCTGCAAATGAATAAAAAGAAACTGTTGAAACGAATTGTTCCCGTATTGCTCATCGCCTGCGCCGCCGCGTACGCCTTCATTCCCGGCGTCAAGACGGCGGCCCAGCAAAGCCTTCGGACGACAAAGTCCCTGGCCGCGCATTACGAGCTCACCAGCAATGTAGACGCCATGAACATACGCCAGGTCATTACGGAAGACAGCGAGACGTCCCGGACCATCATGTGGCAGTCGGCGATGGCTGAAGACGACGCTGTCGTCGAGTATCATGAGCAGGGACAGGACGAGGTTTACGCCGTCGCGGCGACGAGCGAAGCCTTTACGGACGACGGCGTGACAACGTATATCCATCAAGCAACGCTGACGGATCTGTCACCCGGCACAGCCTACGAATACCGCGTCGGCTACGGCCAAAAGCGAAGCGCCTGGATTCCCCTGCACACGGCAGAAGGAAACGAATTTAAGGCCCTCATATTTCCCGACTCGCAGTCCAGCGATTACGGCGTATGGGCCGCCACGCTGGACCCGGCCTGGCAGGCTCATTCCGACGCCCAATTCGCCATCTCTATGGGCGACCTCGTCGACAACGGCCAGGATCATTACCAGTGGAACGCCTGGTTCGACGCCGCGGAAGATATGATCAGCAAGATTCCCATTGCGCCCGCCATGGGAAATCACGAAACGTACAACCGCGACTGGAAGATCCGCATGCCCGAAGCCTATCTCCGCCTGTTTGCCCTGCCGGCCAACGCGCCCGAGCCGTATCGGAACCAATTTTATTCCTTTGATTACGGCGACGTCCACTTCGTCGTCCTCAACACGCAGATTTCCGAAATGGCCCAGTTCCAGCCCAAGCTGCTGGAAGATGAAATGGCCTGGTTCCGCCAGGACATGGCCCGCACGACAAAGAAATGGAAAGTCGTCGTCATGCACAAGGATGTCCTGCAGTACGGGTTCCAAAACCGCCCGCAGCCCCGCGAAGAAGGCTTTTCCGAAGAAGGCCGCCAATGGATGCCCCTCTTTGACGAATACTGCGTCGACGTCGTATTATCAGCCCATCTCCACAGCTATCGCGACCGCGGCCATATCCGCAACTTCCAGCGCGATGCTTCAGGTCCGCTGTACATCCTGACGGGCGTAGCCGGCAGTGTCCAATATCCCGGCCTATGGAAAAACCATTCCCTGGACGAATACGCAGCGCCTCAGCCGGAAACGGAAAACTACCTGGTCATGGAAGCCTCCGACGCTGCCCTTACCTTTACGGGATACCTGCCTTCCGGAGAGGAACTCCATACCGTCTCCATCCAAAAATAATCGTATCAGTCTGCACGGCCCTTCCCCCAACGGTACGCCCGGGGGAGGGCTTTTTTGCGGTACATCACAGCATACTCGCAACGCCGATAGCCTGCGGCCTTCCCTTCAATAACAAAAAACATCCCGCCTGACGAAAGAGCAGACGGGATGCATACGAATAGAATATTTACTTATTTCAAGACGGAAACGCAGCGTGCGCACAGCGTCGGATGTTCGGCATCAGCGCCGACGGTTTCACTGTGAATCCAGCAGCGTTCGCATTTTTCATGAGTCGACGGAGCGACGACGACCTTCATATCGCCATGGTCTTCGCCGGAAACGGCTTCAGCCGGGGCCGCTTCGTTCAGCAAGGAAACTTCGCTGACGATGAGCAGCGTCGCCAGCTGGTCTTTCCACTGGCTGAGGAAGTCGTAGTCTTCGCCGGAAGCGTAAATCGCAACGGCAGCGTCCAGGGCATGGCCGATCTTCTTATCCTGACGAGCGCCTTCAAGGATACGCGTCAAATCGCGGCGGTACGACAGCAGCGTATTCCAGCGAGCTTCCAAATCGGCGTTCAAATATTCCGGATGAGCTTTCGGCCAATCCGTCAGAAGAACGCTTTCTTCCTTGCCGGGAATCTGCGGCATGTTCTGCCAAACTTCTTCTGCCGTGAAGGACAATACGGGCGAAATGATCTTGACCAGCGTATCGAGAATCTGGTACATTGCCGTCTGGGCGCTGCGGCGGACCTGCGAGTCGGCCTTTTCCGTGTACAGGCGATCTTTGATGACGTCGAGGTACATAGCGCTCAAGTCGACGGTGCAGAAGTTGTGAATCGCATGGTACATGACGTGGAACTGGTAGTTTTCATAGGCTTCCGTAACCGTTTCATATACTTGTTCCAGACGCATGAGAGCCCATTTGTCGAGTTCGGTCATATCGGCATAAGCGACGGCGTCTGTTTCCGGATTGAAGTCGCTGAGGTTGCCCAGGAGATAGCGGAAGGTGTTGCGGATCTTGCGGTACACGTCGGACAGCTGTTTCAAGATCTTCGGGGACAGGCGGATATCGCCCTGGTAATCGGCCGAGGATACCCACAGGCGCATGACGTCGGCGCCGTACTGTTCGATGACTTCCTGCGGAGCTACCGTATTGCCGACGGATTTACTCATCTTGCGGCCTTCGCCGTCGACGGTAAAGCCGTGAGTCAGTACGGATTTATACGGAGCGCAGCCGTTGACGGCTACAGACGTCAGCAGGGACGAGTTAAACCAGCCGCGATGCTGGTCCGAGCCTTCCAGGTACATTTCGCAGGGATAATCCAATTCCGGATCGTTGCAGAGAACGCCCTGATGGGTGCAGCCGCTGTCGAACCATACGTCCATGATGTCGCTTTCCTTCTGGAAATGGGTGCCGCCGCAGTGGGGGCACGTAAAGCCTTCGGGCAGCAGTTCCTTTTCATCGTGCATCCACCACGTATCGGAGCCTTCTTCGGCAAACATCGTCTGCAAATGAGCGATCGTTTCGTCGTTGATGATGTGTTCGCCGCAGTCCTTGCAGTAGAAAATAGGAATCGGAACGCCCCATACGCGCTGACGGGAAATACACCAGTCGCCGCGGTCGTGAATCATGTTGTAAATGCGGTCGTGGCCCCAGCCGGGAATCCACTGTACCTGGTCAATCGCTTCCAGCGCTTTCTGACGATAGCCGTCGACAGAGGAGAACCACTGTTCCGTCGCGCGGTAGATAATCGGGTTCTTGCAGCGCCAGCAATGGGGATACTGATGGCGGAAGGTGCTCTTGGCGAAGAGTGCTCCCATTTCAGCCAGCCGCTTGATGATAGGCACGTTCATATCGAAGACAAACTTGCCTTCATAATCGGGAACCTTATCTGTATAGCAGCCGTTGGAGCCGACGGTGCCGATCGGCTTGACACCCCAGGATGCATATTTCACGCAGACGTCAAAGTCGTCCTGGCCGTGGTCCGGAGCCGTATGGACGAGGCCCGTGCCGGCGTCGAGCGTAACGTGGTCGCCGAGAAGGACGGGAACCTTGCGGTCTGCGTAGAAGGGATGCTGGAAGACGAGGCCTTCGATCTGCTTGCCCGTCATGACCTCAGGCAATACTTCGTAGTCTTCTGCCTTGCCGGCCTTCATCGTCGCTTCGACGAGTTCCTTAGCCATGAGCAGGTATTCTTCGCCGATTTTGACCCATACGTATTCAAAGTTTTCATTGGCGCAAATGGCCATGTTGGCCGGAATCGTCCAAGGTGTCGTCGTCCAAATCAAGGCGAATACCTTATCCGGATCGGCACCCTTCGGCATGTGGCAATTCAAGTCAACAGCCTGGAATTTTACATAGATGGAGAAGGATTTGTCGTCCTTGTATTCGATTTCAGCTTCAGCCAGGGCCGTTTCGCAGTGCGGGCACCAGTAAACGGTTTTGAGGCCTTTGTAAATATAGCCCTTCTTGGCCATTTTGCCGAATACGCCGATCTGAGCCACTTCGACCTGCTTATGAAGCGTCAGGTAGGGATGATCCCAATCGCCGAGAACGCCGAAGCGGATGAAGTCCTGCTTCTGTTCTTCTACGCGTTCCAAGGCATAATCGCGGCATTTCGCCCGCAAATCGAGGGCAGACATTTCATGGCGGTTCAGGCCCGTATCCTTAATGACGGCGTGTTCAATCGGCAGGCCGTGCGTATCCCAGCCGGGAATATACTTCGTATAATAGCCCTGCTGCGTCTTATATTTTAAAATAATATCCTTTAATACTTTATTTAAAGCATGGCCGATATGGAGCTTGCCGTTTGCATACGGAGGGCCGTCGTGCAGAATAAATTTCGGCGCGCCGTCGCGCTTCTGCAGCCGTTTTTCATAAATCTTGTGTTCTTGCCAGAATTTTAAAAAGTCCGGTTCCCGTTTCGGCAGATTGCCGCGCATGGGGAAATCCGTTTTTGGCAGATGTAAGGTCTTGCCGTAGTCCATTGTGTTTCCTCCTCATTCAGTAAAAAAATAACGCCTCCATCCCTAAGGGACGAAGACGTAATCACCGTGGTACCACCCTATTGACTGCAGTGCAGCCACTCTATGCCCGTAACGGAGCTACCCGTCGGCTGGTTCACAGCCGAAGCTTCCAAGTGATCCGCCTGCATACCGTCTTTCCCGGGCTCACACTCTTCCCGGTTCGCTGTAAAGACCTCCGACGCAGGCCGTCTTGTTCATCGCATTTTAATATACATAAACTTGTATATAGCCGTATTTTAATAGTTTATATGATATTTGTCAAGACGTTTCAAAGATGAACCCGAAACGAAGGGCTCCTACATGCGCATCCCGGCCGCTGTGCGGCAAAAAAATAAACCTTACTATGAACTAGTAAGGTTTACGTGTGTGGTGGGCGGTAATGGATTCGAACCATCGACCCCCTCGATGTCAACGAGATACTCTAACCAACTGAGCTAACCGCCCTCAACAGTGCCGCTCCATGCGACTTGTTTATTATACGGCAAAATCAGCGAATTTGTCAATAGTAATTTTATAACTTTTTCACGCTGCCATCAACTTTTTCCCTTCCTACCATCGATGCAGGAACCATGGTGAATAGGCACCAAAAAGGAATTTCCATCGAGGCCTATTCTGCCAATCCAAACGGGAATATCAATACGGACCAGCCTTCTGAGCGCAGCAACTCGCAACCCAAGGCTTTCGCCCAATACGTCACGGTTCCATCCCTCTTTCCACCATATAAGCCAACGATCTTTCATCGGGCAGCCCTGCGACTCTGTCGGAAATGGCTCCGCCTTTGCAGATCATGACGCACTGCGGGACTTCATATACGTTATAGTCGTCGGCGACAGACAAGGCGCCCGTATAAAAGGGCATGGCATAGGCATGCTGCAAATAAAAGGAGCGGGCTTCTTCTGCCGTACTGCCGAAAGAAAGGGCGACGACATGGATATCATCGCCGTACCTTCGATATATGTTTTCCAGCACAGGCATACCCTCTTTGCTGTCGTCGCTCCAGGGCATCCAGAAATAGATGAGCACGGGCTTGTCGTTATATAAATCTCGTATTTCTGTATCTTGCCCGTCCATGGCGCGGATATGGCCGTTATGAGCCAAGATTTCCGTATCGGCTATCATGGCTTCTTCCGCTGCTTTTTCATAGGCCTCCAGCGTCGCCTCTTTCTCCGTCCCCATCCAGAAAGCGACAAAATACGCCGCACAAGCGACAGCAAGGGCCGCGATGATTTTATTTTTTATACCGGCACGTGTTTTATCCATGACATCACCTTATCGTATTTTTTTCAGTATATCATACCCCGTCAAGGACAGCGAATTTCCATCCGTCTCTTGACTTATAGTAAACTCCATACTGTATAGTAAGGGTACTAGGAGGGAATCTATCATGAAAATCAAAGAAGTAAGCGAGCAATACGACATTACGCCGGACACGCTGCGGTATTACGAACGCATCGGCCTAATCCGCAACGTTCCCCGCGATAAAAACGGCATCCGCAATTATTCAGAGGAAAACTGCAATACCATCGCCTTTATCAAATGCATGCGTTCGGGAAACATCTCCATCGAAGGCCTGACAGAGTACATCGAGCTGTACAATCAGGGCAGCCGCGAGACCTATGAGGCGAGAAAGGCCATCCTCATTCGCGAACGGGACCGGCTCAAGGAGCGGATGGGAGCGATGCAGGAAGCCCTGGCCTATTTAAATCGAAAAATAGCGACGTACGACCGTTGGAGCAAATGACAGTATCCGACGTCGGCAAAAACACCTTTGTCATAAAAAAATGGCGTAAACCGCAGAGGTTACGCCATTTTTGATTGCATAGGTTTTAGAGTAGTTATTATGAAAATGATTAACGTTTGGAGAACTGAGAAGCCTTGCGGGCTTTCTTCAAGCCGTATTTCCGACGTTCTTTTTCACGAGGATCGCGAGTCAGGAGACCAGCCTTTTTCAAGGACTGACGGAAATCCTGGTCGACTTCCAACAGCGCGCGGCTGATGCCGTGACGGATTGCGCCGGCCTGGCCGGACGGTCCGCCGCCCTTTACGTCAGCAATGACGTCGTACTGTTCCGTTACGCCAGTCAGTACGAGGGGCTGTCTAATGATCAATTCCAGCGTTTTACGGCCGAAATATTCGTTCAAATCTTTTTTATTAACTGTGATTTTGCCTTGACCCGGAACCAGACGAACTCTGGCAACGGAGGTCTTTCTACGGCCAGTGCCGTAGTACTGTGCTACTGCCATGAAATCTTCCTCCCGGTATGATTAACGAATGTTTAAATTCAGAACTTCAGGTTTCTGAGCCTGATGCGGATGTTCTGCACCAGCGTACACATTGAGCTTGCGGTACATCTGTTCGCCTAATTTGTTTTTCGGCAGCATACCGCGGATAGCCATTTCTACGACCCGTTCCGGACGGTTTTCGAGCATGTGGCCGAGCTGCGTGAATTTAGCTCCGCCGGGATAACCGGAATGACGGAAATATGTTTTCTGAACCAATTTTTTGCCAGTTACTTTTACTTTTGCTGCGTTGACTACGATAACATAGTCGCCTGTATCTACATGCGGGGTAAATGTAGGTTTATGTTTTCCCCGAAGAACTTTGGCTACTTCGGCAGCAAGACGTCCTAATGTCTGGCCTTCAGCGTCAACAACAAACCATTTGCGTTCGATGTTGCCGGCATTAGCCATAAATGTAGTTTTCATGCTGTGTGATTCCTCCCTGATACGACTAACTAACCAAGCTTTAAGGCTCTTTCTCCGGGGCTAAGTGGAGTCCAAGTGAAAAGCTTACCTAATTATTTTACAGATTACGGCACCCCTTGTCAAGTGATTTTTTCGTAAATTTGCCGGCCCTCCGCAGGCCCTGCCGAAGAACTGCATTGGCCGAAAGAATAGGCGGATTATCTCGAGTTTCCTTTATTCGTTATCGTTGACCTCGAAGATGATTTCAAATTTTATTTGACAAACGGCTCATTTGATGCTAAACTTAGCGTCAACAACTTGATAGTATTGCAATGAAGAGAAGAGTACATGAAAAAGAACGGCACAGAGAGTTCCCGCTGTGGTGAAAGGGAATCCGGGGCGTTTCATGGAAGATGGACTCCGAGCAGGTTAGTCGAATCATTAGACTGCCCGGGCGCACCCGTTACAGTGCTATGGTATTCAGGGCTTCGGCCTGCGTACCTGAAGAGGCCGGGCCTGCGAAGGTCCGGTGAAATTGGGTGGTATCACGGTGCTTCCGTCCCTTTGGGGACGGGAGCTTTTTTTATTGCCTGCTATCGGCTTGTCACATAAATTTTTTTACAACGGGAGGAACACATCATGAACCCTATCGACACGTATGCATTTGAAACATTGCAGCAGCACGCCGGACAAATCCCCGATCCTGCGACGGGAGCCCGGGCCGTCCCCATTTATCAGACGACGTCGTACGTCTTCGCCAGCGCCCAGGACGGCGAGGACATCTTCGCCCTGCGCAAGCCCGGCTATATTTACAGCCGCCTGACCAATCCGACGCAGGACGTGCTGGAAAAGAGAATCGCCGCGCTGGAAGGCGGAACGGCCGCCTTAGCCGTCGCCAGCGGTTCCGCAGCCATCGCTTACACCATACTGAACCTTGCCGGCGCAGGTGATGAAATCATCGCGGCCCCGACCTTATACGGCGGCACCTTCGAATTATTTACGGAAACGCTGCAGCGCTTCGGCATTATGACCCGTTTCGCCGATGCCGACGACCCGTCGACTTTTGAAGCCCTCATTACGGATCATACGAAAGCGTTGTACATCGAAAGCCTGGGCAATCCGGCCATCAATATTCCCGACTTCGAAGCCCTGGCCGATATTGCCCACCGGAACGGCCTGCCTCTCGTCGTCGACAGCACCTTCGCCACGCCCTATTTATTCCGCCCCTTCGAGCACGGCGCCGACATCGTCGTCCATTCGGCGACGAAATTCATCGGCGGCCACGGCACGACCCTCGGCGGCCTCATCATTGAAAACGGCGCTTTCGACTGGACGTCGGGAAGATTTCCCGACATCGCGTCGCCAGACCCGTCGTACAACGGCATCAATTTTGCGACCGATATGCCGGGAGCCGGCTTCGTCACCCGCATCCGGGCCAAAAGCCTCCGCGATCTCGGGGCTTGCATCAGCCCCTTCAACGCCTGGCTCCTCCTCCAGGGGATGGAAACGCTGTCCCTGCGCATGGAGCGCCACGTCGCCAACGCCCAAAAAATCGCCGAATACCTGGAAAGCCACTCCGCCGTCGCCAAGGTCAATTATCCATCCCTTCCCTCTTCGCCATACTGCGCCCTGGCTCAGAAATATTTCCCCAAGGGAACGGGCTCTATTTTCTCCTTCGAACTGGCAGGCGGCTATGAAGCAGCCCGGTCCTTTATCGACCACGCCGAGATTTTTTCCAATTTAGCCAACGTAGGCGACTCCAAATCCCTGCTGGTCCATCCGGCTTCGACGACGCATCAGCAGCTGTCGGAAGAAGCGCAGCGGGCCTGCGGCATCACGCCCGGCACGGTACGCATCTCCGTCGGCCTGGAAAACGTCAACGACTTGCTGGCAGACGTCGAGCAAGCCCTGGCCGCCGCAGAATAAAGACAAAATTACTTGCAAAGGAAGATAGCTATATGCCCATTAAAATTACAGACGGCCTGTCGGCCAAAGAACTGCTTCATGAAGAAGGAATTTTTACCATAGACAAGGGCTCGGCCCTCCATCAGGATATCCGCCCCCTCCGCATCCTCATCCTCAATCTCATGCCCCTGAAAAAACCGACGGAGCTGCAGCTCCTCCGCCTGCTTGGCGATTCGCCCCTCCAGGTCGAAGTAGATTTCTGCCGCACGACGAGCCATGAAAGCGTTCATACAGACCCGTCGTATTTAGAGCAAAATTACTATACCTTCGATGATATCAAGGACAACTATTACGACGGCCTGATCATCACCGGCGCGCCTGTCGAGCAGATTCCCTTCGAAGACGTCGATTACTGGCCCGAGCTGACGACGTATCTGGACTGGTCTGCAGGGCACGCCTTTTCCACCCTGTATTTCTGCTGGGGCGCCCAGGCGGCTCTCTATCATTATTACGGCATCGAAAAGCGCCTGCTGCCGGAAAAATTATTCGGCATCTTCGAATACCAGCTCACGCAGAAAGGCCATCCCCTCCTGCGCGGTTTTGACGACAGGTATTTCATTCCTCAATCCCGTCACACTGCCATCGACGATATCAAGGTGTACAATACGCCGGCCCTGGACATCTTATCCCGTTCTCCGGAAAACGGCATCAACATCATCGGCACTGCCGACCACCGCCGCTTTTTCGTCCTAGGCCACTTCGAATACGACCGGCGGACGCTGGAAACCGAATACCTGCGCGACAAAAATAAAGGCTTGCCCATCAGCGTTCCCAAGCATTACTATCCCAAGGACAACGACAAGAACCAGCCGGTCTTCACCTGGTGCAGCTACGCCCATCTGTTCTACCACAACTGGCTCAATATCGTATACCAGGAAACGCCGTACTGCCTGGAAGACATCGGCCACGGAAAATTCTGCGTCCGCTGACAGCCGGCACGGCTCCTGCATACAGAAAGGGCTGGATACCTTCTGCCGTATCCAGCCCTTCTTTTTGTATACCTAATATAAGATTTTTCTTGTTATTTCGTGCCGAAAATCCTGTCGCCGGCGTCGCCGAGACCGGGAACGATATAGCCGTGTTCATTCAGCGTATCGTCCAGGGCAGCCACGTAAATGCGCACGTCCGGATGATCCTTATTGACCCGCTGCACGCCCTGAGGCGCCGCAACGAGGCACATGAGCTTAATATTCTGCACGCCCTTATCCTTCAGCAGGGTAATCGCCGCCGACGCGCTGCCGCCCGTAGCCAACATGGGGTCAACGATGATGAAATCGCGGTCCTGCACGTCGGGCAGCTTGCAGTAATATTCAACGGGCTCCAGCGTTTCCGGATCCCGGTACAGCCCGATATGGCCGACTCTGGCCATGGGCATCAAGTTGAGCAGGCCCTGAACCATGCCCAGGCCGGCGCGGAGAACGGGCACGATGCCCAGCTTCTTGCCGCTGATCTGTTTTCCTGTCGTCGGTGCGACCGGAGTTTCGATGGCAATATCTTCCAGCGGCAAATCCCGCGTAATTTCATACCCCATGAGCATCGTAATTTCTTCCAGCAAATTGCGGAAATCGGTAGAACCGGTTTCCTTCTTCCGCATCAGCGTCACCTTATGCTGAATCAGCGGGTGATCCATTACCTGTACCTGCATACTCTGCGGCTCCTTTCCCAATTATTTGTCCATTTCCGTAATCATCGCGACGCGGTCAGCATGACGTCCGCCGTCGAAGCCCGTCGTCAAGAAGACCCGCACGATTTCTCTGGCAACGCCCGGCCCGATGACCCGGCCGCCCATGGTCAGGATATTGGCGTCGTTGTGGCGGCGGCAATATTCTGCCGAAAACAGGTCGTGGCACAGGGCGGCGCGGATGCCGTGCACCTTATTCGCCGCAATGCCGATGCCGATGCCCGTGCCGCAGAACAGGATGCCCCGGTCAAAGGTACCGTCCGCTACGGCTTCGGCCACCTTCTTGGCAACTTCCGGGTAATCGCACCGTTCGCCCGTAAGAGTACCGTAATCGGTAAATTCGATTCCCTGTTCGTTTAAATATTCCTTGATGTTTTCTTTCAAATCAAATCCGCCGTGATCAGCGCCAAGTACTAATTTCATCGTCGTTCCTCCTTATGTCTCCGGACATATTATATATAGTATATATTCATTATACTCTGCAATAGAGAAGATGAACAGATTGAAATACAATTTATAAGATGATGACGTTGCCGCCGGCGGCTTTCTTCATGCGGTTCATAATCGCCATGCCCAAACCGTCGCCGTCGACGCCTTCCGCCAGAATGAGGTCCACCTTGTCCGTATCGAAGGACAGCAGCCCCGTATACAGCTGGTTGGCCAGGGCCGCCTTATCGCCCCGCCGTCCCCATATGTACATATCGTCTTTCGGGAAATGAGCGCCCACTTCCTGGCTGACTAAAAAGCCAACTGTTTTTCCATCGGCCAATGCGTCTTCATACAAGTCTTTCAACTTAGCCGTTACGGCTTCTTCCGAGCCTACGACGACGGTCATCGGAGCCGACGGAGCGTAGTGGCGGTATTTCATGCCCGGCGCTTTGGGAGCGCCCTGGCCGGTCACTAGGTTCGTATCCAGACGCACGTACGTGACGACTTCCTTCAGCATGTCCATCGTAATGCCGCCCGGCCGTAGAATCGTAACGGAATCGTCTCCGTCGCATTCGACGATCGTCGATTCGACGCCGATGCAGCAGGGCCCTCCGTCGATGACCATGTCGACGCGGCCGTCCATGTCGTGCATGACTTCTTCCGCCGTCGTCGGGCTGGGACGGGTCGATAAATTGGCGCTCGGGCCGGCAACGGGAACGTCGGCGCAGCGCAGGAAGGCCCGGCATACGTCGTGATCCGGACAGCGCAGGGCGACCGTATCTAATCCGCCCGTAGCCGCGTCGGGAACCTGGGGCTGCCGGGGAAAGATAATCGTCAACGGCCCCGGCCAAAAGCGGTCCATCAGCTTTTTCGCCGTCGGCGTAATGCAGGCCGCCACTTTTTCCGCCCCGTGCTGATCCGGCACGGTTAAAATCAGCGGATTATCGCTGGGCCGGCCCTTCGCGGCGTATATGCTCCGGCAGGCGTCGGCATCGAGGCCGTTGGCGCCGATACCGTACACCGTTTCCGTCGGAAACACGACCAGCCCGCCGGCGCGGATGATGCGTCCCGCTTCTTCCAGTACGGCTTTATCTTTTTCGATGTCTGTAATATGTACAAGTTTTGTCTGTTTCATCTACATCTGCTCTTTTCGTATAAATAAGATGACCCGTTCTATTCCGCCGTAATCGGTTACGGTTTTCTCATGACCATAGGCTCCCGTATCCGTAAAGATGCGCACGACGTCTTCCGTCTGGCCCGCGCCTATCTCTACGGCGCAGCAGCCGCCAAGCCGCAGAAAGGCCTGGGATTGCTCTGCAATGCGTCGGTAAGCGTCGAGCCCGTCGTCGCCGCCGAACAGCGCCTGCGGCGGATCGTAGCGGACTTCCGGCTGGAGCCGCTCCATGTCGTCCCGCGTCAAATACGGCGGATTCGATACGATCCAGTCAAATCGCTGTTCCGGCAAAGCGGCGCACACGTCGCTCTCCACCCAGGTCACGCGGTCGGCCAGTCCCAGGGCCTCGCCGTTTTGACGAGCGACGGCCAGTGCCTTAGGAGAAATGTCGACGCCCGTGCCTGCCGCCTCGGGCAGGTAATGAAGGAGGCTCAGGATAATCGCGCCGCTTCCCGTGCCGATATCCAATATCGACGCCGGCGGCTGCGATTTCGCCGCGTCCAGCATCGTCTCGACGAGCATTTCCGTCTCTGGCCGCGGTACCAGCACGTCCGTCGTGACCTGGAAGTCGAGTCCCATAAAGGCCTTCGTGCCTAAAATATGGGCGACGGACAACCGGCCAGCCCGCTTCTTGACCATTTCCCGGTACGCCGCCAGCTCCGGCGGGTTCATAGGCTGGTCGTAGTGGGCGTATAAATAAATCCGTTCCTTCTGCAGGACGTGGGCCAGCAATATTTCCGCATCCAAACGGGGCGTATCAACGCCCTTTTGGGCGAAATACTCCTGCGTCCACTGCAGGAGGCTCCCAATAGTCCACAGCTTATTCATGATTTTCTTCTTTCATGAGCTCGGCCCGGCGGGCTTCAGCCAAGGCCTGAATGAATTCGTCGATATCGCCGTTCAAAATATTTTCCAGCTTGTACAGCGTTAGGTTAATGCGATGGTCCGTCACGCGGCCCTGGGGGAAGTTGTAGGTACGGATTCGTTCGCTCCGGTCGCCTGTGCCGACCTGGCTGCGCCGTTCCTCCGTAATTTCCGCATCGGCCGCCTGCTGAGCCTGATCGAGCAGCCGGGCCTTTAATACCCGCATGGCCTTAGCCCGGTTTTCCAGCTGCGACCGTTCGTCCTGACATTCTACGACCATGCCCGTCGGAATATGGGTCATGCGCACGGCCGAACTCGTCTTGTTGACGTGCTGGCCGCCGGCGCCGCTGGCGCGGAAATAGTCGACGCGGACGTCGTCCATATTCAAATCGACTTCTACGTCTTCCGCTTCCGGCAGGACGGCGACCGTCGCCGTCGACGTGTGGATACGGCCGCCGGCTTCCGTCACCGGCACGCGCTGTACGCGATGCACGCCCGATTCGTATTTCAGCTTGCCGAATACGCCCGAGCCTTCGACGGAAAAGATGACTTCCTTAAAGCCGCCCAGCTCCGGAGCGTTGGAGCTGATAATGCTCGTCTTCCAGCCGGGCTGCTTTTCAATATATTTCATATACATGCGGAACAAATCCCCGGCAAACAGCGCCGCTTCGTCGCCGCCGGCGCCGCCGCGGATTTCCATGATGACGTTCTTGTCGTCCCGCGGGTCCTTGGGCAGCATGAGGATATGGAGCTGTTCTTCCAGCTCGGCCAATTCCTTCGACGCTTCGCCAAGCTCTTCCTTCGCCATGGCGATGAGGTCGGCGTCGCTGTCCGGATCGTTCAGGATTTCCTTATCGCCTTCAACAGTCTTAGCGACGTCCTTATATTTCCGGAACGTTTCTACCAGCGGCATGAGCGACGCGTGTTCCTTCGTCAGCTTCTGCCATTCGTCCTGGCGGGCAATGACCGACGGGTCGCTGATGCGCTGCTCCAAATCCATGAATTTATTTTCCACGTCCTGCACTTTATCAATAAACACCTGTATCTCTCTCCCATCCTATGCGTATATCCTTAGCGAAGATCCGAATCAGCCTGCTCTTCCTGCTTTTCTTCCGGCTTAGCCGCTTCCAGAGCCCGAATGGCTACTTCGATCTGATCGTCGTGAGGCTCTCTCGTCGTCAAATACTGCAGCCACAGGCCCGGCTTGAACAAGGTCTGCAGCAGCGGGCTTTCCGTCCGGCTGGCCAGCCGTATCATTTCGTAGCTGATGCCGGCTACGACGGGCATGAGGACGATGCGCGACGCGACGCGCTCCAACAGGCTGGGCCAGCCCAAAAAGGCGAATACGAAAATCGACACGACCATGACGATGAGCAGGAAATTCGTACCGCAGCGCGGGTGAAGGCGGCTGTGGCGGCGGACGTTTTCCACCGTCAGCTCCTGTCCCGATTCGTAGGTCCAGATCGTCTTGTGTTCAGCGCCGTGGTACTCAAATACGCGCCGAATATCCTTCGTCAGGGATATGCCCCATATATACAATAAAAAAATAGCCAGCCGCAGCACGCCTTCTACGATATTCATCCACACGGCGCTGTGCTCGATGCCGGGAATAAATTTGACGGCGTACGTCGGGATGAGCAAAAAAAAGACGATAGCCAATACGATGGAAAAGGCCATCGTCAGGGCCATTTCCGTGTTGGTAATCTGTTCGTCTTCCTCTCCGGCAGCCTGCGCCGAATAGGACAAGCTCTTCATGCCGTACACCAGCGACTCGCACAGGGCGACGGTGCCGCGCAGGAAGGGCTTTTTCAGTATAGGATACCGCTCCGTAATCGAATGGACTGCATCCTTTTTCACGGTAATCTCGCCGGACGGCGTCCGGACCGCCGTGGCGATATACTCGGGGCCGCGCATCATGACGCCTTCGATGACGGCCTGTCCGCCTACATATATCTTCGTCTGCTTCACTGCTTGTCCCCCTTATTTATTTCTGCGTATACAAAGAGAGCAGAGCATCGCTGCTCTGCCGCCAACTTTGTACTTCTTATTTAGCTTTTTTACCATAACGTTTATTGAACTGTTCGATACGGCCGCGAGCCTGCTGTGCACGCTGCTGACCCGTAAAGAACGGATGGCATTTAGAGCAAATTTCAACGCGCAGTTCGGATTTCGTCGAACCGGTTTCAAACGTATTGCCGCAAGCGCACGTAACTACGGCAGTGCCGTACTTCGGATGAATACCTTCTTTCACTATTCACACCTCTTTCTTATCTATCATACCAAACCTATGCTAAGATAGTATAGCATAGTGCCCCATGAAATGCAAGGACATAAATTTACAAATTTTACGCTCCCTGCCCCGCACCTCATCTCCCGTCCGGCCAAAGGAGCACGGCTCTTCCGGCTTCGCGGCTTTTTGCCACGTCGATAATCCGCTGGTTCGACGAGCCGCGGAAATACAATCCCGGGTCCTTCATGGCGTCGACGAAGGGGCCGTCAACGAGGACGTCGCAAGCCTCCAGCAGTGCTTTGCGGGCCGGCTGAGTCAGGATTTCTTCGTACAGAAATCCCGAATACACCCAGATGCTTTTTTCCGGCACGGCGCGGCGGACGGCCTGCACCAGCGCCAGCAGGTCCTCGGCATTTTCCATCGGCTCGCCGCCGAGCAAGGTCAGCCCGCTGTTCGTATCGTCCTGCAGGTAGGATATGAGCCGTTCAGTTTCGGCTGCCGTCCATTCGCTGCCGGCGTTAAAATCCTGATATTCTTCATTGAAGCAGTTGACACAGCGCCGGCTGCAACCTGTCACAAATACGGTCGCCCGTATGCCCGGGCCGTTGGCGATGTCGTACTGCCTGATTTGTCCATATCTCATGGCCCCGCCTCCTAGATATGCAGGACGCGGTTCTTAATTTCCTGCGTTCGCCCTTCGTTCCAGAAGTTTTCGCCCAAATAGCCGCAGGTCCGCCGGATGACCGTCAGCTTGGAACGGTCCCTGTTGTGGCAGCGCGGGCATTCCCATTCGTTGTCGCCGTTGAGGACGATTTCCCCGTCAAAGCCGCATTCGTGGCAGTAATCCAGCTTCGTGTTGAATTCAGCGTAGGTAATGCGGTCGTAAATATATTGGATCATCGTCAGGACGGCGGGAATGTTATGGACCATGTTCGGGATTTCTGCATAGCTGATGCAGCCCCCTGTCGATTTATCTTCAAATTCCGCTTCAAAGGCAAATTTTTCGAAGACATTGATGGGCTCGCGGACGTCGACGTGGTAGCTGTTCGTATAATACCCTTTATCGGTCACGTCCTTGATGACGCCGAAGCGGGCCGTGTCGATTTTGCAGAAGCGGTTCGTCAGGTTTTCCGCCGGCGTGCCGTACAGGGCAAAGCCGATGTTCGTCTCTTCCTTCCACCGCTTGATGTGGGCGTTGAATTCGTCCATAATGCGGTGGGCAAACCGCTTTCCTTCCGGAGCCGTATGGGAGCAGCCCTTCGTGAGAAGCGTCGCTTCGTATATGCCGATATATCCCAGGGACAAGGTCGCATAGCCGCCGTACATAAATTTTTCAATCGATTCTCCCGGCTTGAGGCGAGCGATGGCCCCATACTGCCAGTGAACGGGCGACACGTCGGACGTAATCTTTTTGAGCAGTTCTACGCGCAGCAGCAGGGCCTTTTTGCACAGCTCCAGCCGTTTATGGAGAATCTGGAAAAATTTGTCTTCGTCGCCGTCGGCCAGAATGCCGATTTGCGGCAGGTTAATCGACACGACGCCCATATTGAAGCGGCCGTCGAACTTATAGCGGCCCCTTTCGTCTTTCCAGGGGCTCAGGAAGGAGCGGCAGCCCATGGGGCTGAATACGTTGCCTTCGTAGGTTTCCCGCATCTTCTTGGCCGAAATATAGTCGGGATACATGCGCTTAGCGGTGCATTCGGCAGCCAGCTCGGTCAGATAGAAATAAGGGCTGCCCTTGCGGACGTTGTGCTCGTCCAATACGTATATCAATTTCGGAAAGGCCGGCGTGACGTAGACGTTGGCCTCGTTTTTGATGCCCTGAATGCGCTGGCGCAACAGTTCCTCGTCGATGAGGGCCGCTTCCTTCGCGTATTCGTAGTCAGGCTGGAAATACATGAACAAGGTGACGAAGGGAGCCTGGCCGTTCGTGGTCATGAGCGTATTAATCTGGTACTGAATCGTCTGGATACCGTCCTTAATTTCCTTTTTCGTCCGCTTCCAGGCTATTTCTTCAGCCTTTTCCATATCCGGCTCGATGCCGTAGACTTCCTTCTGTTCTTCTACGACGGCTTCCATGTATTTGTTGAAGGACTTGCGGACGTAAGGAGCCAAAATGCGGTCGATGCCGTTGATGGACTGGCCGCCGTACTGGCCGCTGGCTACCTGGGCGATGATCTGCGTCGTCACCGTACAGGCTACCTGGAACGACTTCGGCGTGTCGATTTTCTTGCCGTTGATGACCGTGCCGTTGGCCAGCATGTCTTCCAGATTGATGAGGCAGCAGTTGAACATAGGCTGGATGATGTAATCCATGTCGTGGAAATGAATGGCCCCGCTGTCGTGAGCCTGGACGATGTCGGCGGGAATGAGCTTGCGGCGGGCAATATCCTTGGACACCTCACCGGCGATCAAATCGCGCTGCGTCGACACGACGTGGCCGTTTTTATTGGAATTTTCATCAAGGACCTCGAGATTGGTGTTGTTCAGCAGGCCGAAGACGTCTGAGTCCGTCGTATTTGTCTGGCGCTTGAAGGCCTGAATAGCTTTGTAATTTTCATAGGCCCGGGCCGTCGCCGGATTGTTGTATTGAATCAAGCGGTAATACACCTGGTCTTCAATGGCGTAGATGGTCATATCCTTATGCATGGTCGAGGCATAGGCTTCAATCTCCCTGGCGATCTTCTCCGCCTGGCCTTCTTCATAAATGCCGCTGCTGCTGTTCATGGCTTTTTCTATAGCCGCGACGATCTTATTGCGGTCAAAGGGCGCCCTCTGCCCGTTGCGCTTGATGACTTCCAACATGTGTATACCTCCCACGATATAGTGTATATTTACCTGAAATCAACATTATATATACAATATATATGATTTATCTTCGTAAAACAGTGCAAACACATATTACTATATCTGGTATACGTTGTCAATCGCCTAATACTTGATACTGTTGTTATCAAGTCCTATCAAAAAGAGCGGCAAGCCTTCAAAAAACTGCGTTTCTGAAAGCCTGCCGCCTGTGTATAACTCGATAAAAAATTTTTTATGGGATTTGGAGAAGGTCCCGTACCACCGCTCCGGCTAAAATGAGTCCCGCTGCCGACGGCACAAAGGAAATACTGCCTATGCCGGAACAGCCCTCTTCCCGCCGTACCGGCTGGGGCAACTCTTTGGAATATACGACCTTGACGCGGCGGATATTCCGTTTTTTCAGCTCCTTCCGCATCACCTTGGCCAAGGGATCGACAGACGTCTTCTCGATCTCGGCAATTTCAAACAGCTCCGGATGGAGCTTATTCCCCGCCCCCATGGCGGAAATGACGGGAATACCGGCCTCATAGGCTTCTGCTATGATATCGACCTTCGCAGCCACCGTATCGATGGCGTCGACTACGTAATCGGCGCCCGACTGGGCGACCAGGCCCGGCTGCTCTGCCGGCAGGTAAAACACGTGATGCGTTTCGACCGCTATGTCCGGATTAATCGACAAAAACCGCTCCTTCATGACCTCGACCTTGGGCCGGCCAATAGCCGGCACGGTCGCCCCAAGCTGGCGATTTAAATTAGACGGGTCATATACGTCGCCGTCGACGAGGATCAAGCGGCCGATGCCGGCCCGGCAAAGGGCCTCGGCTGCAAAGGAGCCGACGCCGCCGACGCCGAAGACCAGCACCGTTTTGTCCGCTAAGGCCTCTACCTTATCCCATCCCAGCAGCAGCGCCGTCCGCTGGGCGTATTCCTTCTTCACGGCTTACCGTTCCGGAACGACTTCCAGCCAGTAACCGTCGGGGTCGACGATAAAATAAATGCCCATAGCCGGATTTTCATAAACGACGCAGCCCATTTCCTTATGCTTGGCCAAGGCCGCATCCATATCCTTGACAGAAAAGGCCGTATGGAATTCGTTTTCGCCGAGATTGTACGGCTCTTTTCGGTCTTTGAGCCACGTCAGCTCCAGCTGAAAATCAGAAACACCGTCGCCGAGATAAACGATCGTAAAATCGGGCGTTTCGATACGGCGCACTTCCGTAAGGCCCAGGGCTTCTTTGTAAAACTCCATGCTGCGCTGCAAGTCCAGCACGTTGAAATTAGTATGTCTGAATGTAAACTGCATGTGTAGGTTCCTCCTTATGCTTCTTCCTGCCAGCCCTTGGAAACGTCGACCCAGCCTTGAGACCGGGCGTATAATTCCAATTCCGGCAGTGTCAGTTCGATGGCGCTGTTGCCGCTGCCGCAGGCCGGGAAGACCGTTTCAAACCGCTTCAGCGATTCGTCCAGATATACGGTCACGCCGGGATTGACGGCAAAGGGACAGACGCCGCCGACGGGATGGCCGATCAGCCGTTCCACGTCGTCATGCTTGATCATCGTCGCCTTTTTATGGAACTGCGCCTTAAATTTATGATTGTCCACGCGGGCGTCGCCGGCAAACAATACTAAAATCGGCCCGTCGTCCAATAAAAACGACATGGATTTGGCAATGCGCTTTCCCTCCGTATGAAGGGCTGCCGCCGCTTCGTCGACGGTCGCGCTGGACTGCTCCAGTTCCAATACGCGGTCAGCCATGCCCCACTGGGCAAAATACTCCCTTACCTTCTGAATAGACATTCTTTCTGTCCCCTCCTGTATCATAGCGTTATTAGGTTTCATTATATTACCATTTGGAAAGGGATTCAAATAAATTTTACGAATTACGGCAATTCGAAGTCGGCCGTGCTGCCCCGGTCGGTCTTATGGACGGCCAGGCGCGCGTCGATGCGTTCTCTCAGCTCCGGCACATGGGAGATGATGCCGACGAGACGGCCTCCCTGCTTGAGTTCCATCAGGGCCTTTAAGGCGAAATCCAGCGTTTCCCCGTCGAGGGTGCCGAAGCCTTCGTCGATAAATATCGTATCGAGGTGAATGCCGCCGGAATAGGCCTGTACCACGTCAGCCAGTCCCAAGGCCAGGGCCAGGGAAGCTAAAAAGGTCTCACCGCCGGAGAGCGTATTGGCCGGACGGGCATATCCCGTATAGTTGTCGAATACTTCGATATCCAGGCCGATGCGCCGCACGCGCTTATCGTCCCACGAGCGAGAACGCTGCAGCTCATACCGCCGGCGGCTCATCAAATCGAGGCGGGCGTTGGCCGCCGCCAAGACTTCGTCGAGAAGCGCTCCCAGTACATACCGCTCGAAGTTGACGCCTGTATGCTGGCCGGAAATCAGTTCATATACGGAACCGACAGCCTCATACCGAGCCGACAGCTCCGCTTGCTCTCCCTGCCATGCGGCAATCTGCTCCCGCCCCCGGCGCAGCTCCTGGCAGCGTATCGCCGCGGCGGCACAGGATTCAGATATTCGCTGGCACAACTTGTTTTTTTCGTCAAGCTGCGCCTTATATGCCGCCATATCCGGTTCCGGCTGCAAGCCGACGGCCTTTTCTTCCTGCGCTATCCGGCCCTGTACCTGCTGTACATCCCGATTATATTCGTCGACAGCCTGCTGCTCCCTGTCGATGGTGCCTATGAAGGGCTGCAGGTCCCGGCATCGCTGCAGGCTTTCCAGGCCCGCCTGGCGAACCCGTTCCTTCAAATCGGCAGCGTACGCTTTATACTGATTTCGCAGGGCCGTCACCTGTGCCTGCAGCAGGCGCTCCTGCTCCGTCCAGCGCACGGCCTCCTTTTCGGCGTCGACGACGGCTTTTCGGCTCCGCTCCGCCTGTGCGTCATAGGATTTGACGCGCTGGCTCAGATCATCCATATGCCGTCTCAGTACGGCGGCGTCCCGATATGCTGCCGGCACGTCCGCTTCAGCCTGTTCCTTCGCCGACTGGCTCTGCGCGGCGGCAAGTCGGGCCGCTTCCGCCTGCCGGCGGGCCTGTTCTTCTTTTTGTATTTCTTCCTTTTGCTTCAGCTCCCACTGCGTCACGGCGGCTCTCGTCCGTTCTGCCCGGGCGGCTTGTTCTCCCAGGAGGCTAACCTTCTGCTTCTGCTCGTCCAACCGTGCCTGCCATTGGGCGGACGTATATTCAAAAGGATACTGAGCGCGCAGGTCGTCGCGCTGCCGTTTCAGGCTTTGAAATTCCGCCTGTACGCGCTGGAGCGTCAGTTCAGCCTGACGGCGCTCCTCATCGCGCTGCCGGGCCTGCCGTTTCCGCGCTTCTACGTCCTCCTTCCGCGGCATATGAGCCGCCAAAGGAGCCGGCATAGGATGCTCCGTCGCGCCGCAAACGGGACACGGCTCTCCTGCTTTCAGTTCCTTAGCCAGCAAAGCAGCCTGCCCCTGTAAAAACAAGGCTTGTACGCCTTCGTAATCTAGCCGCGCCTGCTCCGCCCCGGCGGCGGCCCGGCGGCAGGCGTCCTCAGCAGCCCAGCACGCTCGTTCCCTCTGTGCGATTTCCTCAGCCAAGGCCTCTATTGCCGCTTCCCGATTCAGCCGTTCTTCCCAGGCAGCGGCCTGCCCTTTGGCCTGTTCCCACGCCGCGGCCAGTTCGGGTTGGCCGGCTACCTCCGCCCGTCCGGCGTCGATCCGGGCCTGCAGAGCCTCCCGTTCCTTCTGCAGCGCCGCCAATATCTCATCGGCGTGCCGGCTCTGGTCCGCCAGCTGCCGGGCTTTGCGGCACAGGTCTCCATACTGCTCGGCTTTTTCCGCCATGTTCTGCAGCAGCACGAGCTGCCTTGCGTCGGCGTCATGAGCCGCACCCTGTGCCTGCAGCGCTTCGGCCTCTTTGCGCACAGCCTGAAGGCGCTGCAGCGCCCGTTCGGCCTGTACGGCAGCTTCGCCGGCTTTTTTGCCGGCGGTGACGCCCTGAGCCTGTATATCGTCGAGCTGGCGGCACGGTTCCGCCAACAGCTGTGCGCGGCGCAGCACGTCGATATAGGCCTGCTTCTCCGCCATAGCAGTTTCCTGCTGCCGCAGCTGTTTCTGCAGCCTGCTGCTTTCCTTCAGGTTCTGCCAATGGCTGTACAATACCTGCGCGTCCTGGACCGTTTTCTGATAAGCGTCGCGGTCGGCTATAGCCGCGTCCAATTCTCCCTGACGCAGCCGTTGTTCTTCGTCTGCAGCCAGTTCCATAGCAGTCAGCGCCTCGGCATCATCGGCCCCCAGGCTCTGCAAAAGCTGGACGATGCGCTCTTTGCGCAAGTCGTACTGCGACAGGATATCGTTGTATTTTTCCTTTGCCAACTCCTGCAGCCGGGCGTAGCGCTGGGTATGAAACAAGGTCTGCATAATCTGCTGGCGGTCCGCCGAGCTGGCCAGCAGCAACCGGCGGAAATCTCCCTGCGGCAGCAGGACGACCTGCCGGAATTGCTCGGCCTTAAAGCCCAGCAGCCGTTCCACCTCTTCGCCGACCTTTTTCGTCGCAATGACCGCCGTTTTTTCGCCCTTTTCGTCCACGGCGTATAAGGCGGCCGACGCCGCCGATTTCTTTAAGCCAGTGCCGCGCTTTTTCGCTATCTGCTGCTCCGGCCTTCGCTCGACGCAGTACCGCGCCGGCCCGATGGCAAAGGCGAAAACGATGTATGTCTCCTCTTCCGGCGAGGCGTATTCGCTGCGCATATGGGCGCCTGAGCGGCGGTTTCCGCTCGTTTCGCCGTACAGGGCATAGCACATCGCGTCCAGCACGGTCGTCTTACCGGCGCCGGTCGGCCCGTATATCAAAAACAGCTTGTGTTCTTCCAGCCGGCTAAAATCAATGACCTGACGCCCGGCATAGGGGCCGAAGGCGTTCATTTCCAAATATAAGGGTTTCACAACAAGCCGTCTCCTTCCCGCTGCAGCATATCCGTCCATAAATCGTCCATACAAGCCTGCTCGGCCTCCGTCAGCGGCCGGTCCGGCATCATGGCAGCGGCAAAGCTCTCAAACAGCTGCCGCTCCGTAGTCCTGCGCAGGTCGAAATCCCGCTCTCCCGTGCCGCCGCTTTGACGGTTCGGCATTTCCAGCGCCGCCGCTCGCGGATATTTCTGCCGCAGCTTAGCCATGCCATCCAGAATCGGAGCCGTATCGGTCAGGCGGAACAGGATATAGTCGTCGGTATGCAAGTCTTCGCCGGCCATGATATCCTCAAACAAGCCCTCGACAACGCGTACGTCATGGCGGGGAGAAAAGGGCAAAAACGACGTCGCCGTCCCGCCCTTTTCGTCTATATCCACGATGACGGCTCCTTTTTTCTGCCTCCATTCGCCGAAGGAATATTTCAGCAGGCTGCCGGCATAGCACACGTTCGGCCCGCCCACCTGCTGCGGCCCGTGGAGATGGCCCAGAGCCGTATACGTATAGTCGGAAAACAAGGCCGGCGAAACGGCGTCGCTGCCGCCGATCGACAACGGGCGTTCTGAATCGCTGCTTTCGCCGCCGGCAGCGAAGACATGGGCGACGCAGACCGTCCGCATCGCCGTTCCGGCGCGCCGGCTGTCTATAAAACGGGCTAAGGCGTCCTCATGGCTGCGGATCGTATCGTCGCCGAAATACAGCCTGGCCGCTGCCGGCTCGATAAACGGCAGGAGCACAAAGGCCACGGGCCCATAGGCGTCGTGCAGGACGACCGGCCCGATCAGCTTGTCGAGTTCCCCGGCAATATAAAACCCCTGTTTTTCCAGCATCCGGCTGCCGAAGGACAGGCGGGCCGCGCTGTCATGATTGCCGCTGATGACGAAAAAGGGAACGCCCGTTTCCGCCGTAATCTTCGTCGCGATTTCATCAAACAAGGCCACGGCGTCTGCCGGCGGCAGGCTGCGGTCGTATACGTCGCCGGCCAGCACGACGGCGTCGATGCCCTCGTCCCGGATCATCGGCAGAAGCTGTTCCGTCAGCACATAGGCCTGGTCGTCCGTCAGGTAATCGCCGTAAAATAGTTTTCCTAAATGCCAATCTGCCGTATGCAGAATCCGCATAGGCAATCCCTCCTTATTCGCAGTATAAGTCCCGCAGCATAGCAATTTCCCTGGCGTAGCCGTCTAACTCGTTAGGAGTTTCCAGATAAAACGGCAACGTCCGCAGGGCCGGATGGTTGATAATCTTCCGAAATGCCTCCAGTCCGATATGGCCTTCGCCGATTTTTTCATGCCGGTCCTTGCGGCTGCCCAGGGGATTTTTGCTGTCGTTAATATGAACGGCCTTCAGCCGCTCCAATCCAATAAGGCGGTCAAACTGCTCCAGCACCTCGTCCAGGTGCTCCGTAATGTCATAGCCGCCGTCAAATACGTGGCACGTATCCAGGCAGACGCCTACCTTATCGGAGAATTGCACCTTGTCGATAATAGCCGCCAGCTCTTCAAAGCTGCGGCCTACTTCCGTCCCCTTGCCGGCCATGGTTTCCAGCAGCACCATCGTCTTTTGTCCCGAAAACATGCATTGGTTCATCATGGACGCAATGAGGCGGATTCCCTCGTCCGCGCCCTGCCCGACGTGGCTGCCGGGATGAAAATTGTAACGGCAGTTATCCAGATATTCCAGCCGCTGCAAATCCTCGCTCATCGCTTCGACGGCAAACTGCCGCGTTCTCTCCGTCTTGGAACAGCCGTTGAGCGTATACGGCGCATGGGCCAGAATAGGCGCAAAATCATGGGCCGCCATGAGCTCGTTCAGCTGTTTCATATCGTCTATATCCAGCTTGCGGACACTGCCGCCGCGGGGATTGCGCGTAAAAAACTGAAACGTATCGGCCCCGATGGTCAGAGCTTCCTCGCCCATATGGCGAAAGCCCTGAGAAACGGACAGATGACATCCTATATGCAGCATATTTCTTCACCTCGCATAAGAAAAAGGCTGCAGCAAATAGTATGTCACTTCGCTGCAGCGCTCTTCGTATTTTTTATTATTCTGCCTCCTGGCAGTCCTTGCATACACCCAGGAAAGACAAACTCACGCCGCTGACAGAAAATCCTGTCTGCGCCTCGGCCTGTCTGGCCAGCTGGCCTTCGTCGATATCGACGTCGAGCACGCGGTTGCATTTGACGCACCGTATATGGGCGTGCTGGGATGTATTATAATCGTAGCGGTGGGCGTCTTCGCCGCACTGCAAAATTTTTACTACGCCGATTTTTGCAAAAATCTCCATGGTCTTGTACACCGTCGCCAAGCTCATCGATGGATACTGGGGCTGGAGCTGCTGGTAAATGGATTCTGCGTTGGGATGGGTCATATTATGATCGATCGCATCGTATACAGCCAGCCGCTGCGGCGTAACCTTGTAGCCGTTACTCCGTAATAATTCGGCAATATTCATATCGTTTCCCCCCTTTTGTGCAAGGATACTGAGCATACTAACTAAACATATAATATGCGAAAGTATTCTCTATTACATTGTAACGGTTATTAATAGATTTTTCAATATAAATAGATAAAATTTTTTAATTTGACGAATACAAAATTTGCAAGCATAATATATATACTATATTAGAAAGGAGTTTTCCATGACAGACCAACACATTATTCAAACAATCGCTCATACGATACACGTGTCAGAAAAGCAAATCCAGACGGCCCTGAGCCTCCTGCAAAGCGGCAACACGATTCCCTTTATCGCCCGTTACCGCAAGGAAGCGACGGGTATGCTGAACGAAATACAGCTGCGCCAAATCCAGGAGCAGTACGAATATGAACAAGCCCTGTCCAGCCGCCGCGAAGCCGTGCGCCAGTCCATTATGGAGCAAGGCCAGTGGACGGAAGAATTAGGCCGTCTCCTAGACCAGGCCGGCAAGCTGCAGGAAATCGAAGACCTTTACATGCCTTATAAGCCGAAAAAACGGACAAAAGCGTCCATGGCCCGCGACGCCGGGCTGGAGCCGCTGGCCGACATCTTCTGGCAGCAGGATCCCCACGGGCCGTCTCCGGAAGAGGCCGCCGCATCTTACCTGAATGAAACGATACCGACAATCGAAGACGCCATTGCCGGCGCGGCCAATATTTTAGCGGAACGCATGTCCGAGCTTGCGCCGTACCGTCAGTATCTCCGCCGCGCCTTGTGGAAAACGTCAAAGCTGGAATGCGCCCTGTTAGTCGAAGAGGACGAAGCCAAGGCCATGCTGACCTATAAGGACTTCAGCGGCCGCATCGCCTCCCTTCCCAGCCACCGCATACTGGCCATCAACCGAGGAGAAGCGCAGAAGCTGCTGAAGGTAACTCTGACCGACACGCCGGACGCCAACATCGGCAAGCTCATACAAGACGTAACAGTCTGCGATTCGCCTTACGGGCAGATCATCGCCGCAGCAGCAGCCGACAGCTATAAGCGCCTCATCTTCCCCCAGTTGGAACGGGAAATCCGCAGCGACCTGACAGAACGGGCCGAAAAGCAGGCCATTTCTATCTTCGCCAAGAACCTGCGCAGCCTGCTCCTCCAGCCGCCCTTTGCCGGACAGGTAATCTTAGGCCTGGACCCGGGATACCGCACGGGCTGCAAGGCCGCCGTCATCGACGCGACGGGCAACGTCCTCGATTACGGCGTCTGCTATTTGACCGGCTCGGAAAAACAGCGCCGCGCCAGCGCCGACACCCTCCTGAGCATGATTCAAAATCACGGCGTAACGCTCTTATCTATCGGAAACGGCACGGCCTCTTATGAAACGGAGCAGTTCGTAGCCGGCCTCATTCAGGAAAACGACTTATCCTGCCGCTACATCATCGCCAACGAATCAGGCGCGTCGGTCTACTCTGCGTCCGATCTGGCTAGGGAAGAGCTGCCCGACCTGGATGTCACCATCCGCGGAGCCGTATCCATTGCCCGCCGGATTCAGGATCCCCTGGCAGAGGCCGTCAAAATCGACCCGAAATCAATCGGCGTCGGCCAATATCAGCACGACGTCAACCAAAAGTCCTTATCAGCCGCCCTGGACGCCGTCGTCGAATCCGTCGTCAACTACGTCGGCGTCGACCTCAACACGGCGTCGGCAGCCCTGCTGCAGCACGTGTCGGGCTTGACGGCGGCCACGGCGGCCAATATCGTCGCCTACCGCAAGGAAAACGGCCCCTTTCACAGCCGGCAGGAGCTGCTGTCGGTCAACCGCTTAGGCCCGGCTACCTTTACGCAGTGCGCCGGCTTCCTGCGCATTAAAGGCGGCGACGAACCCTTGGACAACACGTCGGTCCATCCCGAATCGTACGAGCTGACAGAAAAAATCATCAGCCATTATGGCCTGACGAAAGCAGACCTCCACGACGAAGCGAAGCTCCGCGCCCTGCAAAGCAAGGTGCAGATGAATGCCGTCCCCGTCCTGGCCGCCAAATTCCAGGCCGGCGAGCCGACGATCCGCGATATCCTGGAAGAGCTGCGCAAGCCGGGCCGCGATGTCCGCAGTGAATTCCCTCTGCCGCTGACGCGCCGCAACGTCGTATCTCTGGACGAATTAAAAATAGGAACCGTCGTCCGCGGCACCGTCCACAACGTCGTCGACTTCGGCGCGTTCGTCGACTTCGGATTAAAGACACCGGGGCTGATTCACCGCTCCGAGCTGTGCAATCATCCCTTCCGCCACCCGACCGACGTCATCAGCGTCGGAGACGTCGTCGATGCCGTCATCATCTCCGTCGACAGCTCCCGCGGCCGCGTCGGCTTATCGATCAAAAAATTAAAGCAATCCCTGAAAAAACCAACAGAATCCTGACACAACAGCCAGATGTGCCCCGGCATATCTGGCTGTTTTCCATATTAAAGTATATCTCCGTATACGAAAAAAAACGCTAGTGCATCACTGCACTAGCGCTCTCGAGTCTGGTGGGCGATAACAGGATCGAACTGCTGACATCCTGCTTGTAAGGCAGGCGCTCTCCCAGCTGAGCTAATCGCCCGGATAGTGGTGACCCCTACGGGATTCGAACCCATGTTCTCGCCGTGAAAGGGCGGTGTCTTAAACCACTTGACCAAGGGGCCATGGCTCCTCAAGTAGGACTCGAACCTACGACAAATCGGTTAACAGCCGATTGCTCTACCGACTGAGCTATTGAGGAATAACTCATGTGTTCTCACTGGAACGATATTTATTATACTAGTAAGAAAGAAAAAATGCAAGTACTTTTTTGAAAATTTTTTGATGAATTCTGACGCCTCTATGTCCCAGCCTGCTCGCCGGCCTTACACATCCATTTTACCGCAATTACCCTTGTTTCAGCCGTTTGATAAAGCTGAAAATACAATACGCCGACGCCGCAGCCGCCAAGCCGCCTCCGGCATAGCCGATATAGGCAATAGAACTGTACGTAGAAACCATGCCGCCAATCCAGGTTCCGCTGCCGATTCCCAAGTTGAAGATGCCAGAAAAGATAGACATCGCCACGGCAGCCGCACCGAGAGACGTATGCTGAATTAGTTCGGCCTGGAAAGATACGTTGAAAATCGTAGCAGCCATGCCGAGGACCGCGCATAATATCATGACGGCATACAAGCTGCCTGAAGCCGCGTGCAGCAATAATGGCGGCACAGCCATGCAGATAAACGACAGGCGAAGCATTCCGAAGCGAAAATGGCCGTAGCCGCGCGAAAACAAGACGCTGCCGCCTAATCCGCTGAGGCCGAAAAGAATCAGCGTCAAAGTAATCCTCTCTTCCGACATACCGCCAATCTGCTGCAAAAACGGTTCGATATAGCTGTAACTCGTATAATATGCCGTCGCCATGACTACGGTCAGCCCATATAAACGAATCAAGACGGGATTTTTAACGAGCTCCGGCAGCTGCCGTACCGAGAAAGCCGAGCGGCTGGGAATCTGCGGAAATACGCGCCATATATAAACCAAGGTGAGAAAAGATATGATGCCGATCGTCAAAAAGGTCATGCGCCAGCCAATATACAAGCCGATGACGCGGCCTAAAGGCAGGCCTAAAATCATCGCGATAGAAGTTCCCGTCGCCACCATGCTCAGCGCCGTCGAGCGATGTTCCTTTTCTACGAGCTGAACGGCCATAGGAGCCGCAATAGACCAAAAGACGGAATGAGCGCAGGCCACGCAGATGCGCGACGCCGTCAGCAATGCATATTGGCTGGAAAAAGCCGATAGTGCCTGCCCCAGACAAAACATGCCCAGCGTCATCAGCAGCAGCTTGCGGTATTCTACCTTGCAGGCCAGCAGCATGAGCGGCAGAGATAAAATCGTAACCGCCCAGGAATAGGCCGATATCATGACGCCGGCCTGCGCTTCGGTAATCTGAAAATCCGAAGCGATGCTCGTCAGCAGTCCAATCGGCATAAATTCCGACGTATTAAATAAAAAAGCCGAAACGGTAATCCCCGCCAGAGGCAGAAATTGACGCAATGAAATACGGTGGTTCATAAAAAAACGACATCTCCTGATATAGCTAAGAATTGAACTTCCCTATCATATAAAATTTTAAGCGAAAGGTCAAGAAAAATGCACGTAAAAAAAGCTCTCGCGAAAAATCACGAGAGCTTTTGCAATTACATTTACACAGGTAAGAGCAACTCTTACATCATGCCAGGCATGCCGCCCATGCCGGGAGCTGCCAGGGCTGCCGGAGCCGGTTCCGGTTTGTCTGCAACCAACGTTTCCGTCGTCAATACCAAAGCGGCGATGGAAGCAGCGTTCTGCAAGGCCGTACGCGTAACCTTAGCCGGGTCTACGATACCGGCTTTTACCATGTCGACGTATTCTTCCGTCAGCGCGTTAAAGCCAACGCCCTTATCGGATGCTTTAACCTTCGCTACGATAACCGAGCCTTCCAAGCCTGCATTAGCGGCAATCTGACGAACCGGTTCTTCAATAGCGCGTTTTACGAGGTTGATGCCCGTCTGTACGTCGCCTTCTTCATGGAATTCATCCAAAGCCGGGAGAATGTCGATGAACGTCGTGCCGCCGCCGGCTACGATGCCTTCTTCAACAGCTGCGCGCGTAGCATTCAAGGCGTCTTCGAGGCGAAGCTTCTTATCTTTCAATTCAACTTCCGTCGCAGCGCCGACTTCGATGACAGCTACGCCGCCGGACATCTTGGCCAAGCGTTCCTGCAATTTTTCTTTATCGAAATCAGACGTCGTTTCAGCAATCTGCGCTTTGATCTGCGCAACGCGGTTTTTGATTTCTTCAGCGTTGCCGTGACCTTCAACAATCGTCGTTTCGTCCTTCGTAACGCGAACCTGACGAGCCGTGCCGAGGTCTTCCATCGTAATGCTGTCAAGTTTGCGGCCTACGTCTTCTGTAATGACAGTAGCGCCGGTGAGGATAGCGATATCCTGAAGCATTGCTTTGCGGCGGTCGCCGAAGCCCGGAGCCTTAACGGCAACGGCTCTGAAGGTGCCGCGGAGCTTGTTGACTACCAACGTAGCCAACGCTTCGCCTTCTACGTCTTCTGCGATGATGAGGAGTTCTTTCCCAGCCTGTACGACTTTTTCGAGGACAGGGAGCATTTCCTGAATAGAAGCGATTTTGCGATCCGTAACGAGGATGTACGGTTCAGTCATAACGGCTTCCATCTTATCCGGATCCGTTACCATGTACGGGGAAATGTAGCCGCGGTCGAACTGCATGCCTTCGACGACAGACAGCTGCGTACCCATCGTCTTGGATTCTTCAACGGTGATGACGCCGTCTTTACCAACTTTTTCCATAGCGTCGGCAATGAGGCCGCCGATTTCTTCGTCGCCTGCGGAAATAGATGCTACCTGAGCAATAGCGGCTTTATCGGAAACGGCGATGGAACGCTGTTTGATTTCTTCTACCAATTTAGCGACAGCTTTTTCAATGCCCCGTTTCAAAATCATCGGGTTTGCGCCGGCCGCTACGTTGCGCATGCCTTCCTGGATCATAGCCTGAGCCAGCAGCGTAGCCGTCGTCGTGCCGTCGCCTGCTACGTCGTTTGTCTTCGTAGCGACTTCTTTGACGAGCTGTGCGCCCATGTTTTCAAAGGGATCTTCCAATTCAATGTCGCGGGCAATCGTTACGCCGTCGTTCGTAATCGTCGGGGCGCCGAATTTCTTATCCAACACGACGTTGCGGCCTTTAGGTCCCAACGTCACTTTTACTGCGTTTGCCAAAGCGTCGACGCCTTTGCCCAAAGCGCGGCGTGCTTCTTCATTGAACAAAATCTGTTTTGCCATTGTTAAACACTCTCCTGTATGTAAAGTAATCTAGGTTCTATAAAATTAGCAAATAGCCAAGATGTCGCGTTCGCTGACGATCAAATATTCAGTGCCTTCATATTTGACTTCCGTGCCTGCATATTTGGAGAAAATAATCTTGTCGCCGACTTTTACATCCAATGCAACGCGGCTGCCATTGTCCTGCACTTTGCCTGGACCTACGGCAACGACTTCGCCCTGGCTCGGTTTTTCTTTAGCCGTATCAGGCAAAAAGATGCCGCTGGCAGTTTTTTCTTCTTGTTCCAATACGCGGATAACAACGCGATCTCCTAACGGTTTTAACATTTTATATTCCTCCTCAATCATACACTGTATCTTTCATCTTGTTAGCACTCGCTGTATCCGAGTGCTAATTACAATATATATATTACTCATGAAAGGTGAAAAAGTCAAGACTTTTGTCTTCTTTTTTTCGCAACCCTTACGTCGAGCCGCCGCGGCGCTGCTCTGCGCTGGCGACGACCGCCTCGGCAACGGATTTTAACGAACGGCGCTTTTTCATGCTGTATTGCTGCAGGCGGCGATACGCCTCCTGTTCGGATATCTTATACAGCTCCATCAAGTATCCCTTTGCCTTTTCGACGACTTTTCTCGTCTCTATGCGCTCGTTCATTTCCCAGAGCCGCCGCGCCGTTTCTTCCTGCCGTTTAAACTGAGATATGGCGATTTCCATGGCAGGAAACAGGTTGACCGGGCTCACGGGCTTGACCAAATATCCCAGCACACCCGAATCCTTGGCTTGCTCGACGACGTCCTGCTGGCTGTAAGCCGTCAGCAGCAAAACCGGCGCAATGCGTTCGTGGCAGATCATTTTAGCCGCATGGATGCCGTCCAGCCGCGGCATTTTGATGTCCAGCAATACGATATCCGGCTTTTCTTTCCGCGCCAATTCCAGCGCTTCCACGCCGTCGGCCGCTTCCCCCACGACCACATGGCCGGCTTCTTCGAGCATTTCGCATAAATCCAGCCGGATGATAGATTCATCGTCCCCAATTACGACGCGATACCCCATATTCGTTATCCCCTCTCTGCAATAGAAAACTGTATTCGTACTTCCGTGCCGTGCGGCACAACGGGAGTAAACGACAACTCTCCTTTTAAATCCTTTTCCACCAACGTGCGGACGATTGTCAGGCCCAAATGCTTGCGCCCTTCGCCGCCTTGCGGCAAGGTCATGCCGACGCCCGTATCGCTGACGGTCAGCGCGCACGTCGTCCCTGCCTGCGTCACGGCGACGCGCACTTCCCCTTCGTCCAGCCCCTCAAAGCCGTGGATGATGGCATTAGTAATCAGTTCATTCAGCACTAACGCCAGCGACGTAGCCATATCCGACGGCAGGGGCAGCTCGTTTCCGGAAAACGACGTCCTGACGCGGCATTCCGCCCCGGCCATGCCATGAGTCAGCAGCGACAGCAGCTGTTTGGCGACTACGCAGATATCAATAGATTCTTCGTCGTGGTGCGATAAAATTTCATGAACCAAGGAAATGCTGAGTATGCGGTTTACGCTTTCCTGCAGCACATCCTTCGCCTCCCGGCTTTCGGTCCTGCGCATCTGCATGCGCAGCAGGCTGGCGACAGTCTGCAAATTATTTTTTACGCGGTGGTGAATTTCCTTGATAACCGACGTCTTGATCATCAGCTCTTCTTCTTTGCGATACAACTCAGTCCGCTCCGTCAAAATAGCTATGACCCGATATACCTTGCCGCGCCGCAGCAGAGGAATGACCCGCCGCGTGACGACGACTTCCCCGAAGGTAATGTCCTCGGCAAAGCCTTCCCGCGTCGCCAGGGCCTGCTTCGCGCCGGTCAGATTGGTCCGGCTGTTGTAGATATTAGAACCGACCAGCATGCCGGAATATCCGCGCATGTGCATGATGCTTTCCGCCATTTCGTCCGCGTAAATCACGACGCCGTTGCAGTTGATGAGGATGACGCCGTCCTGGACGGATAAGGGGCGGTACAGCTTGCGGAAATCCCTCTCGATGGGAACCTGCAGGGCCAAAAAAGCCGTTTCAGTCAGCATATCGCGGTTGCTTTCTATTGTGCCGACAAAGGCGACGACGGCGATCGTTTCCCCGCCGTTATCGACGAAAGGATAGGCGAACAGCGGCTCAATACGCCCATAATCTACCTCTTTGCTGCCTTGCATCATCTGCCCCGTCTGCAGTACCTGCAGCACGACCGGTTCTTCGTACCCGGCGCAGACTGTTCCGGCTTTTTTTCTATTCGCCTGCGTTTCCGCCGGCTGCAGCAGCGGGAGGCGCTGCGCCGCCAAGACTACCGTGCCAGCCTTCTGCCCCGGCACAAAGACCAGCAGCTCCCGATGGGATAAGTCGCTGGCAAACTGCAGCAAATCTTCGCTGTTTTTTAGAATATGAATTTGTACGTCCGACAAGGCGCTGGCACTGCGGCAAATCGTTTCGATAGAAGACATAATCAGGACCTCTTTAATACGAGGAAATCGCCAAGGCCGGCTTGGCGTTGAGCGTTAAATCGGCGAAATGCCCTTCCAGGGCCATGTAATAAGCCCGGCATCCAATCATCGCCCCGTTGTCCGTACATAAAACGGGCTCTGGCCGATAAAACGAATACCCGTGGGCTGCGCAGGCCTGTTCCATCGCCGCGGCTAAGGCGCTGTTGGCCGAAACGCCGCCGGCAACGGCAATCTTGTTCATGCCGCAGTACGCCGCTGCGTCCATGGTCTTTTCTACCAGCGTTTCCACTACGGTCTTTTGGAAGCTTGCCGCAACGTCGTGTACGTCATAGGGCTGCTTTCGCTGTTCCTGTGTATGAAGGTAATTCAGCACCGCCGATTTTAAGCCGCTGAAGCTGAATTCAAAGTTATGCTTTTCATGCAGGGCCTTAGGAAATGCAATGGCGTCAGGATTTCCGTCCTTCGCCAGCTTGTCGATCTGCGGGCCGCCAGGATAGGGATAGCCCATGACGCGGGCAATTTTATCGAAGGCTTCCCCCGCCGCGTCATCCCGCGTCTGCCCCAGCAGCGTAAACGTATTGTATCCTTCGATTTTTACCAGCTGCGTGTGGCCCCCCGACACGACCAGAGCCAAAAAGGGCGGCTCCAGCTCGGGATGGCTGAGGAAATTGGCAAAAATATGTCCCTCCATGTGGTTGACGCCGACCAAGGGCTTATCCAAGGCAAAGCTCAGGGCCTTGGCGGCCGCGACACCGACCAGCAGCGCGCCGACTAACCCCGGACCATAGGTAACGCCAATGTGATCTATCTCCTGCAGCGACACATGCGCCGTATCGAGAGCTTCTTTAATAATCGGCATGACGTATTCGATATGCTGCCGCGAAGCAATTTCCGGGACGACGCCGCCGAATTTACGGTGAATCGGCACCTGCGTCGATATGATATTAGAAAGAATCTGCCGTCCGTCCTGAATGACGGCGGCCGACGTTTCGTCGCAACTCGTTTCCAGTGCTAAAGTATACATCCTTACTCATCCTTTTTATATGAATTGGTAATCCACTGATAATTTTCTTTTTTACAGTCCATTACGTAGGCGTCTTCTTCCGGCTCAGAATAATAGTTTTTCCGTACTGACAGGACCTGATATCCTAATTTGCGGTACAAATGCAGCGCCCCGATATTAGAAACGCGCACTTCCAAAAAAATATCGCTGCATCCGTCTTCCCAAGCCGCTTCCATCAAGACCCGCAGCAGCAGTTCACCGTAGCCTTGCCGGCGGTACTGCTGTTTCAGCGCGATGTTCGTAATCTGCCCTTCGTCAAGAACGCGCCACAACCCGGCATATCCGGCAATAGTTCCATCTTCATCGGCTAATACGTAATACATGGTCAAATTCGGATTGGCCAGCTCTCTGGTTATCGCCTGCAACGACCACGGCACGGAAAAAGATTCTGTCTCTACGTCGAAAATGCCTTGGGCGTCAGCCTCTTCTGCTTTTCTTACAATCATAGGCACCGTTGGCCTCCATGACGTTTTTCCCACAATACCTCCGCCTCGCTCCGGCGCTTGTACGCCGGCGTCAAGGTCATGCAGTCGTCTGCCTCTCCAGCGGCCAGGCGCTGCTGGCCGGCAAGGGCCAAACTGCCAGCACGGGGAATGACCATCGTCGGCGGTGCGATGCGGAATAAATCGCTGGCAGCGGCAATCTTCTGCCGGCCCAGCAAGGCACCGTCTCCGCAAAATACGACGGGCTCGCCCTGCTGCTGCAGCCGTTCCAATACGTCGTCCAACGGCATGACAGACACGTCGTCCAGCGTTTCCAGTATGCCCCGGTTCCACTTGTATACCGATGCGTACACGTTCCCCTTCTGCGCGTCGATAAGAGGACAGATTTTATCCGCATTTCCTACAAAATTCCAAGCCAAACTCGTCGGCGTTTCTATGCCGACAATAGGCGTCTGCCAGGCAAAGGCCAATCCCTTAGCCGTCGCCAAGCCGATGCGCAGCCCCGTAAAAGACCCCGGTCCGATAGATACGACAATCCCGTCGATATCGGCTTTGCCTACCGACGCCTTATCCAGCATATCGGCGATATGCGGCATCAGCTGTTCCGAATGGGTTAATCTTGCTTGTATCGTAAGCTCCGCCCGCAGCGTCTGCTCATGTAAAAGGGCCACGCTCGACACAAGGCTGGATGTTTCAATGGCTAACAACATAAGACTCTACCTCTTTTTCCGCGGCAGCCCAGCGGGCGCCGTTAAATTCAAAATGAAAGATGCGTTCCGTCAAACCCTTTTTTTCGATAAAAACGCGAGCCGCGTCCTCCGGCAGGCGTTCGGGGAATTTTTCCGACCACTCGATGACGGTCACGCCTCTCGTCAAGTAATCGTCAAAACCCAAATCGTCTAATTCATATTCGTCTTCCAGACGATAAAAATCAAAATGCTGCAGCGGAACGGCATGTTCATAATAGTTCAATATAGTGAACGTCGGACTGACGACGGGCTCGTCAATGCCCATTCCCTTAGCAATGCCTTGGACAAAATGCGTTTTTCCCGCGCCCAAATCCCCCTGCAGCGCTAATACGTCGCCGTCGCTTAAAACTCGTCCTAACGCAGCGCCTAAGGCAATCGTATCTTGTTCCGAATGTGTTTCTATATCTATCATGACGCATCTCCTCACCTATGAAAATGATTCCAACCAGTCGGCTGTAATACAGACGTCTTTCCCTCATGCCGGACATATACCTGTCCCTTGCCGGGCCATACCTGCCCAATGGCCGTCACATAGGGATACTCCCTCCGCAGGGCTTCGAAATCGTCGGGAGCCATCGTAAAGATCAACTCATAATCTTCTCCGCCGTTAAATACATAGGCATATATATCTTTCTGTACAGACTGGGCCCATTGCCGCAGCTCCTCGCTGCAGGGAATCGCCTCTTTATCCAATATCAAATCGACGCCGCTGGCCTTGGCAATTTCATTGGATTCGCTAGCTAAGCCGTCGCTGATGTCATTTAAACTATGGGCACGATATGCTACCAAAGCTCGTCCTAGTTGTATCTGCGGCGTTGGAAATTGATGAGCTTTTTTCAAATGAGTATACCCATCTATCCCATGAAGAAGTACATCCAGACCGCCGGCAGAATCGCCAATCGTATGCGAAACGGCGACGACATCGCCCGGCTTGGCTCCGCTGCGGCAAATAGCTTTCCCTGACTCCACTTCGCCAAAGGCCGCCACAGTGATGACTAACGCGCCTTTAGACAAAACCGTATCCCCGCCAATAATATTGACGCCGTAGGTTTTGCATATGTCTTTCATTCCCTCATACAGCGCCGTCAAATCAGCCATTTCCATATCCGTAGGAATTGCAGTAGACAGGACGATATGCGTCGGAATGCCTCCCATCGCGGCGATATCGCTTAAATTAGAAGCCACTGCTTTATACCCGACGTCAAACCAGGAAGCCGTCTTCCCTATGATGAAATGACTCCCCTCGACCATCGTATCAATGACGGCAATTTGTTCCATGCCTTCTGTCGTCTTATACACAGCGCCGTCGTCGCCAATTCCCACGACGACAGAAGAAGGATTAAACAAGGTCCCTTCCTTGACGGCATCAATGAATCCAAATTCGCCGATCTCTGAAATCTTCATGTTAGTACTCCTCATATATTTAGACTTTTGAATATATTTTAATAGAAACACAGTCAAAAGTAAAATCATTACGCCCATTTAAGTATACAAAAAAACAGCTCATACAAATTGCATGAGCTGTTCTGTGGTGACCCGGTAGGGATTCGAACCCTAGACCTACTGATTCGTAGTCAGTCACTCTATCCAGCTGAGCTACCGAGTCATGGAAGGGATTAAATCGCTAACAGATATAATCCCTTTTTGGCAGGGGCAGAAGGACTTGAACCCTCAACCGACGGTTTTGGAGACCGCTACTCTACCAATTGAGCTATACCCCTATAATAATCAGCGGCTTCCTATCCTTCCAGGGGGCCTCCCCCCAAGTACTTTCGGCGTTTGCGGGCTTAACTGCTGTGTTCGGCATGGGAACAGGTGGATCCCCGCAGCTATCGCCACTGAATTTTCCTAAGGGCCCGTGCCCTTACAACTGCATAAAACGAACTTCCTTAACGAGCCTCCGCTCTGTTACGGTCTTCCTTTTTCAGAACCTGCTTCCAGATTTCCTCACCCACTCCCTTCGGGAGTAAGCGCTTCTCTGCTTACCCTAAAGGATAAGTGATTCAGTCGGTTTTACGCGTCGCTTTCGCTCTTTTAAAACCGCTTCTCTACTTAAGTCAAGCCCTCGGTCTATTAGTACCGGTCCGCTCCGTGCATCACTGCACTTCCACTCCCGGCCTATCTACCATGTCGTCTTCATGGGACCTTACTTGCTTTCACAATGAGAAACCTCATCTTTAGGCTGGTTTCACGCTTAGATGCTTTCAGCGTTTATCCGTCCCGGACGTAGCTACCCAGCTGCACGGCTGGCGCCATGACTGGTACACCATTGGTCCGTCCACTCCGGTCCTCTCGTACTAGGAGCAGCCCCTTTCAAGTTTCTTCCGCCCGCGATGGATAGGGACCGAACTGTCTCACGACGTTCTGAACCCAGCTCGCGTACCACTTTAATGGGCGAACAGCCCAACCCTTGGGACCTACTTCAGCCCCAGGATGTGATGAGCCGACATCGAGGTGCCAAACCTCCCCGTCGATATGGACTCTTGGGAGAGATAAGCCTGTTATCCCCAGGGTAGCTTTTATCCGTTGAGCGATGGCAATTCCACTCTCTACCACCGGATCACTAAGCCCGACTTTCGTCCCTGCTCGACCTGTCCGTCTCGCAGTCAAGCTCCCTTCTGCCTTTACACTCTTCGCGCGGTTTCCGTCCGCGCTGAGGGAACCTTTGGGCGCCTCCGTTGCTCTTTCGGAGGCGACCGCCCCAGTCAAACTGCCCGCCTGAGACTGTCCAAAGACTCGTTACGTCTCTCGTTAGAATCCCAATAAAACAAGGTTGGTATCCCACCAGCGGCTC
>NZ_JAOQKD010000001.1:0-2463 GCF_025567065.1 Megasphaera stantonii | reverse complement strand
TTCTCAGCCTCCCAACTATCCTGTACATCTCTTACCGGAATCCAATCTCAGGTTACAGTAAAGCTCCATGGGGTCTTTCTGTCCAGTCGCGGGTAACCTGCATCTTCACAGGTACTTCAATTTCACCGGGTCCCTCGTTGAGACAGTGCCCAAATCGTTACACCTTTCGTGCGGGTCGGAACTTACCCGACAAGGAATTTCGCTACCTTAGGACCGTTATAGTTACGGCCGCCGTTTACTGGGGCTTCAATTCTCTGCTTCGCCTTACGGCTAACACGTCCTCTTAACCTTCCAGCACCGGGCAGGTGTCAGCATCTATACGTCAGCTTTCGCTTTAGCAGACGCCTGTGTTTGTGGTAAACAGTCGCTTGGGCCTCTCTTCTGCCGCCTATTCCTGCTCCCTGCGTTTCTGCAGCTCACATACTTTAGGCTATCCTTTTCCCGAAGTTACGGATACATTTTGCCGAGTTCCTTAACGAGGGTTTTCCCGCGCACCTTAGAATTCTCTTCCTGCCTACCTGTGTCGGTTTCGGTACGGGCGCCTGAGTCCTCACTAGAAGCTTTTCTCGACAGCCTAGTTCCTGCCCCTTCGCCATTGTCTCCAATGGCTCCCCATCACTTCTCGGCTTTTAGTATGGCGGATTTGCCTGCCACACAACCTACCAGCTTGGACGTGCTCTTCCAATCGCACGCGCGCATTCCTTTCTGTGTCACTCCTTCGCTCAAACAGACTCCTGCGGTACAGGATTTTCAACCTGTTGTCCATCTCCTACGCGTCTCCGCCTCGGATTAGGTCCCGACTTACCCTGGGTCGACGATCGTTGCCCAGGAACCCTTAGGCTTTCGGTGGAAAGGATTCTCACCTTTCTTTTCGCTACTCATACCGGCATTCTCTCTTCCTGCTTGTCCACCTGTCCTTCCGGTCAGGCTTCTCCCATGCAGGAACGCTCCCCTACCCAAGTATCTTACGATACTTGCCAAAGCTTCGGTTCCGTACTTTAGCCCCGGTCATCTTCGGCGCAGAGTCTCTCGACCAGTGAGCTATTACGCACTCTTTTAATGGTGGCTGCTTCTAAGCCAACATCCTGGTTGTTTTCGAAATTCCACATCCTTCGCCACTTAGTACGGCATTGGGGACCTTAGCTGTTGGTCTGGGCTGTTTCCCTCTTGACTACGGGCCTTATTACTCGCAGTCTGACTCCCATGTATAAGTACAGCCATTCGCAGTTTGATTAAGTTCGGTAGCCGGACAGGCCCCTACCTCGTTCAGTGCTCTACCGCCTGTACTCTTACCATGAGGCTAGCCCTAAAGCTATTTCGGGGAGAACCAGCTATCTCCACGTTCGATTGGCATTTCACCCCTACCCACATCTCATCCAAAAGCTTTTCAACGCTCACTGGTTCGGTCCTCCACACATTTTTACCTGTGCTTCAACCTGGACATGGGTAGATCACTGTGGTTTCGGGTCTACTGCTACCAACTTATCGCCCTGTTCAGACTCGCTTTCGCTTCGGCTCCGCGTTTCCCGCTTAACCTCGCTGGCAACAGTAACTCGCCGGTTCATTCTTCAATAGGCACGCCGTCGCGCATGTAAAGCGCTCCGACTGTTTGTAGACATACGGTTTCAGGTTCTCTTTCATTCCCCTCCCGGGGTTCTTTTCACCGTTCCCTCACGGTACTATTCGCTATCGGTCCATATCAGTGTTTCGCCTTGGAGGGTGGTCCCCCCTGCTTCCCACAAGGTTCCTCGTGCCCCGTGGTACTCTGGATCCTGCTCCATGGTCTTCCTTACGCTTACCGGGCTCTCACCGTCTCTGGCCCAGTTTCCCAACTGGTTCTGCTTCGTCCAACCATTTGTTAGCAGTCCACAACCCCACAGCGGTTTCCCGCTCCGGTTTGGGCTCTGCCCCGTTCGCTCGCCGCTACTGAGGGTATCTCTGTTGATTCCTTTTCCTCCGGCTACTTAGATGTTTCAGTTCACCGGGTTCCCTTCCTTTCGGATGACAGCACTCCTGCTGCCGGGTTTCCCCATTCGGACACCTGCGGGTCAATGGTTACTTGCACCTCACCGCAGCTTTTCGCAGCTTATCGCGTCCTTCTTCGGCTGATATGGCCAAGGCATCCGCCGTACGCCCTTACTTGCTTGACTTTATGTCTTCACCGTTTTTTTCAGAGTTTCTTCGGTTCGTTAAGTCTTTCTCTTTTTCAAAAAAGAGGTTTGTTCGTTTCGTTTTATGCAGTTGTCAAGGTACGGGTCTTTCTCTTTTCTTGAGAGGTTCATGGCCTCTCAAAACTGAACAATGTGTACGTACTCCAGAATGCCGACCTAAAGATTTGCAACGTCTTCCGCAGAATTCGTTACTTCTTCCCTAGAAAGGAGGTGATCCAGCCGCACCTTCCGATACGGCTACCTTGTTACGACTTCACCCCAATCATCGCCCCCACCTTCGACGGCTGGCTCC